>JAQIDF010000396.1 GCA_027858145.1 Prolixibacteraceae bacterium
TATATGGCTTCAATAATTTCCGAAAGGTTCGGTTTGTTTCTCATGTAGCTTAGTGCCGGACTAAAAAGCCCGCATCTGGAACCTAAAATCGTTATCTCGTTAACAACAACGGAAGTTAAATCGATTTTCTGTGTGGCTGTAATGGTACTTTTCAAAATAAGAGTGCCACGTGGTTTGGTGTGAGCAAGCGAGAACTCAAAACCGCCGGCACTTCCGGTGGCTTCTATTACAATATCGAACAATTCAGGTGACATTTGATCCAACAATACAACTTTTGTGTTGTTTTGAGCGGCAATATTCAGCTTCTCGGGGTGTTTCCCCACATGTGTAATGATCGCACCTGTGCTTGAAATTGCATGGTTTATCATCAGCCCCAGTTTCCCGTCGCCAACAATCAACACTTTTTGTCCTGCTTTTATCTCAATTTGTTCCAGTATTTCGAAACCTGCCGCCAGTGGTTCAGTTAAGCTTGCAACTTCATCGGATATGTGGTCAGGCACTTCGTAAAGGTTTTCAACGGGCAGGGTAATGTATTCGGCAAAACAGCCATTGCGTCCTCGTATGCCCAAAGTAGTATGATCTGGGCAGTGTCGCCCGAGGTCTTGTTTGCAATATTCACATGTTTCACTGCCACAGCCACAGTTTATATCACCTACAACCCTTTTGCCAATCCAGCTTTTATCTGCAATATTGACATCTTCAACAATGCCCACAAACTCATGGCCCGGTATGCCTTTAAATTTATTATACCCTTTGGTAATTTCGATGTCGGTATTGCAAATACCTGCCATGTGTATTCGGATTAGCGCTTCTTTATCAGCCGGATATGGTTTTGGAAAGTTGTTTACGAAGTTTAGTTTGTTATTAAAATATAATGCCCTCATGTTCTATACTTTAGTCGTGATGATATTAACATTAGCATATAAATATAGTTGATTTATTACAATAATAGTATCACGACTCATGAATATGCTTGTAAGCGTTATATATACACTGTTGTAAAACATGTAAATGTTAATATTTGTAAAAATAGAAAAAATTTAAAAATACAAAAGTAGTTATTGTTTGATTTATTTAATGTAAAGGACTGAAAAACAAATTTATAATTGATTTTTGTTATCTTTTTTACATAAATAGTAAGAGTTGTTTATAGTAAATAATTATAATTATGGAATATGATAAACATTAAAATTTCTAATTATTTTTTTGGTAATAAAAAAAAAGTGTTTAAATTTGAAATAGTAAGCGTACAAACAACACTTATGTTAAAATTCTGAAAAGTAACACAATAAGTATTTATGAGTATCAAAAGCGTTTTAAGTACGTACAATATGGAATCTAATTAATGTTTAATACCTATTTTTTCATTTATTTAAATATAATATGACCTAACTATGAAGAATTCAATTAATTTTAATCGAAGTTCAGTTACAGGTACTTTATTTAGTAAAGTACGGTTAATGTTGCTGGTTGTTTTAATGCTGGTAGCAGGTGGTGCCATGTCATCTGCATCTGCCCAGGGAAATGCCTACAGCGGTAAGGTGCTTGATGCAGAAGGAAGCTCTTTAATTGGGGTGAATGTTATGGTAGAAGGTACAACTGTAGGTACAGTTACTGATGTTGACGGTAATTTTTCATTATCGTATTCAGCAGATGAGGCTACACTTATCGTTTCTTTTATTGGTTATAAAACCAAAGAAGTTGAAGCCAGTGTCGGCGATAATCTGACAATTACACTTGAAGAAGACCTTATGGGTATCGACCAGGTTGTAGTTGTTGGTTATGGTGTACAAAAGAAAAGTCTTGTAACAGGGGCTATTTCAAGTGTTAAGTCTGAAGACATGGAAAATAGCTCGAATGCACGCGTAGGGCAGGCTCTGCAAGGGCGCACTGCAGGTGTGACAGTATTGCCAACGTCTGGTTCACCTGGTGCCGGTTCTAAAATCCGTATTCGTGGTGTGAGCTCGAATGGTAATTCCGATCCGCTTTACATTGTTGACGGAATGAAAACCGGAAGTATTGATAATATCGCTCCAAACGATATTGAGTCAATCGAAATTCTTAAGGATGCGGCTTCTGCTGCTATTTATGGTACTGAAGGTGCTAATGGTGTAATTCTTATTACAACAAAAGGTGGTACTAAGGGCGAATCGAAAATTAGCTACAACTTCCAGGCTGGTATTCAGAGTTCAAGAACCAAAATGAAATTGATGAGTGCTGAGCAATATGTTGGCTACCTCGATGAAGCCGATATTCAGTCGATTGACAGTTACGACTATGATACCGACTGGCTTGGTGAGGTGTTTGAAAATGCACCTATGCAAAAGCATCACATTAGTTTCTCAGGTGGAAATGATAAGTCTACCTATATGATTTCAGGTTCTTACCTGAACCAGGATGGTATTGTAGGTGGCAACAATGCAAATTTTGAGCGTTTTACTGCCCGCATCAACGGGAAACACCAAATTAAAGAATGGTTAGAAGTGGGTAACAATTTATCGTATTCACATTTTACCCGTAAATCAATTGGTGAAGATGACGAATACCGCGGAGTTTTGAACAACGCACTGCTTATTGACCCATTAACACCGGTTGTTTATCCTGAAGGACAAGTGCCTCAAAACGTTACTGATATGGTAAATAGTGGTCAGCAGTTGTTACGCAACGAAGATGGCGATATTTACGGTTTGCCGGCTTATACAACAGGTGAAATTGCCAACCCTATTGCTGCTGTTCAAACATACAAAGGTGGTTTGACAAGCGATAAGGTTTTAGGTTCGTTTTATGCTACTCTTAAGCCGTTAAAAGGTCTGTCAATTACTTCTCGTTTTGGATTTGACCTGGCATACAATATTAACCACAGTTGGTCGCCTGTTTACTATGTTTCATCAGAGCGCCAGAATGGTACAAACACAATTGATGATAACATTGATAAGTATTTCAGCTGGTTGTGGGAAAACTTTGCCAGTTATAATATGAACTTTGGTGAAAATAACCTGACATTATTAGCTGGTTATTCTGCCGAATCGTATCAGCATCCATCGTTTTACCTACATTCGGCTCCTATGCCAAAAGAAGGTGAGAATTATGCTTATCATAACTACTCTTCCCGCGATTATGATCAGGTTGGAGGCGATTTGGAAGAAACACGTCGTACTTCAGTATTCGGGCGTTTATCGTACGATTATGCAAATAAATATATGATTGAATCTGCATTTCGTTATGATGCCTCGAGTGTATTCCCTGAAAACAACAAGGGCGCATTTTTCCCTTCATTGTCAGCAGGATGGCTAATTTCAGAAGAAGATTTCTGGGGCGACCTTGGTTATTTGAAACTACGTGCCAGTTGGGGACAAAATGGTAGTGATGCCAACCTGCCCGGTAATGAAGATAAAGAATTCTGGATTGGAGAAGGTATTCGTCTGCCAAATGCTAACGGAAATTATTATCCTGGATACAAAATTGAAAAAATGACTAATCCTGACCTTCGCTGGGAGCGTTCAGAGCAACTTGATGTTGGTGTCGATTACAGGGCGTTTAATGGTAAGTTGTCATTAGCTGTGGATTATTACGATAAGCAAACCAAAGACCTTATAATTATGGCAACTCCGCCATTATCAGTTGGTTTAAATCCTTCATTTATTAATGGTGGTGATGTATCTAATAAAGGTTTCGATTTTGAAGTTGGTTATCGCGATAACGATGGTGAATTCAAATATGGTGTGAGTGCCAACCTGTCTACTGTTAATAATGAGGTGACAAAGATTAATTCACCAACACCAATTATGGGTGTAAACGTACGTGGTAGCGATGTTACCGTATTTGAAGAAGGCGAGCCAATCTGGTACTTCTATGGTTATAAAACCGATGGCATTGATGCTCAAACTGGTGCGCCAAATGTTGTAGATACTGATGGAAAAGAAGGAATTACTGCAGCAGATAAAACAAATATTGGTGACCCACATCCCGATTTTGTTTATGGTGGTAATATAAACCTTTCATATATGGGATTCGATTTTAGTATGTTCTTACAGGGTACTTATGGCAATGATATCTACATGGCATGGTATCGTAACGACCGTCCTAAAACCAATAAGCCTGAGTATTTCTACACCGACCGCTGGACGGGTGCTGGTGATGAAAGTGCAACAATGCCTAAGCCCGATGCTTCAAGCGACTATATCTATCGTAGTGACTTAATGATTGCTGATGGTTCATACATGAGAATAAAGCAACTACAATTAGGATATACATTGCCAAGCGATGTAGTAAACCGTATCGGTATCGGACGTGCACGTTTGTATGTGTCACTCGACGATTATTTTACAATAACCAAATACAAAGGTTTAGATCCTGAAGCCGGTAGTAATAATGATGCCAGTCAGGGTATTGATCGTGGTGTTTATCCAATACCGGGTAAATTCATGTTTGGTTTATCGATCGATTTTTAATTGAGTTAATTATAAAAACATACATTTAATAGAATCGAAAATTATGAAACGTAAAAATATATTTGCAATAATAGCTTTATTGATTCTTTCGGCTTGCTCTCAGGATTTTCTTGAAGTAGATCCGAAGGGAAGAATCTCAAGCGATGACTTCCTCACCAATCAAGAGGAAGCAGAAATGGCACTTTGGGGCGTTTATGACCTGATGACCTGGAACTATAACCGCGACTGGCACAGTGCATTTTTCCTGAAAGTATTACCTGGGGATGACGCAAATGCTGCAGGTTCAGGGCCAGCCGACCAGAAACAATTACAAGAGATTGATGATTTTACACAAGTGGCTGATAATTCTTCTATCGAGCAAATATGGAGTGGTTATTATCAAACAATTAGTGCTGCGAATACTGTGATAAACCGTCTTTCTGAAGGTGATTTGACCGGTGTTGATGATTTAATTGCCGAGGCAAAAGCTATCCGTGCATTCAATTATTTTGAGTTGGTTGTATTATTTGGCGATGTTCCGCTTATTCTTGATAGCCCCGAAACAGAGGCCGATATGCATAAATCACGTACGCCTAAAGCTGACATTTATGCTCAGATTGAGGCCGACCTTACAGATGCAATATCAGAACTTCCGTTGAAGAGCGAATACTCAGAAGCTGATAAATTTCGCATTTCAAAAGGAACAGCTCAGTCTGTTTTGGGTAAAGCATACTTGTATCAGGAGAAATGGGGTGAAGCAGTTTCTCAGTTTGGCGATGTAATATCAAGTCAGGAATATGATCTTCTTGAAGATTTTGAACAAGTATGGCGTGTTTCCAGCGAATTTGGAGCAGAATCAATTCTTGAATTACAGTACATTTCATCAGAAACATACGACTGGAGTAATTTTCCATGGGGAGGTAATGTTGAAAGTAATATTCACGTGCAACTTATGGGACCTCGTGGTGATGGTATCTTTGATGTTGCTGCAATTGGAATTTCAAACGGTT
>JAQIDF010000439.1 GCA_027858145.1 Prolixibacteraceae bacterium
TTTGGCGGGCTTATCGGCCTGCGGTTTCAAGCTCCCTTGCCCCACCCGTGTTTCGCACGTCCGCCAGGTAGCTCCCCATGGTCGCTCCTGCCGTCCGGCTTCACATCGGGCGGGTCATCGGCAGGCTTTCCACCTCCGTCCGGCCCGGCGTTCCAATGTCACTTCATTGGTTATATCATCATTCGTTCTTCAATCAAAGTTCTCAATTCCAATGCCGTATCAACTATTATTTTACAACCGGCACCTTCAAGCTCATTTTCTTCACTATAGCCCCAACGTACGCCAACTAACTGCATATTGGCATTCTTTGCCGTGTTCACATCAACAGCCGAGTCGCCCACAAACAATATTTCAGCAGGTTCCACCCCCATCTGTTCTGCAATCCATAATGCTCCAAACGGATCGGGTTTCTTCGGATTTTCATCCTTCTGACCCAGAATCACCTCAAATTTAAACTCGCGCAATAACTTGTCGGCAATCAACATCGCTTGATCGTGAGGCTTATTTGTGAAAATGGCAATTGGCAATTCTTTTTCATTCAGAAACGACAACAACGCTGCTATACCATCAAATAGCTTGCTTTCAACTACAATATTTTCCTTGTAAGCAGTTTTGTAAGCATCTAAAATTTTATCAACAAAAGCCTCATCACTTTTTAGGTGTTCCGGCAATGCCCTTTGAACAATGCGCCGGGCACCATTGCCAATAAACTCAACATACTTATCAAGCGGATGCTCAGGTAATTCATGATCCTTTAACACCTTGTTGGTGGCCATTGCAATATCAGCAATCGAGTCCAACAATGTCCCATCCAAATCAAAAATAGCACCCCCAGCCCTGTTCGGCTCACGTCGAAGCCTAAAGGGGGAGCTTGACGGTGAAGCTTGTCTGTTATTATTGCTCATTTTTTAACAATTTATTTTCAAATCAGAATCAAAAAAAGATTGCTTCCCAATAGCCCCCTCTAGGCTTCGACGTAAGCTCAGCCGAACGGGGTTGGGGTATTTAATTCAACATGATTTGTCCTCCACTAACCGGAATAGCCTGCCCCGTTTCGTTTTTCTGGTCAATGACATAGAAAACGGCTTTGGTAACATCTGCAGGTGTACAACCTTTTCCCAGAGGCACCTGTGCTAAGTAAAACGCTTTTACGTCCTCTACGGTTTTCGCACCGGGCACTTTTCCGGCTTTCAGGTATTGCACAAACAATCCATTTTCGGGATCGCTCCATAGTGGCCCCTCGTAAAAGTTACCCGGACAAATAGAGTTTACCTTAATGCGGTCGGGAGCCAACTCCAGTGCAAACGACTGTGTTAGCCCTATGCCACCAAACTTACCACCGGCATAGGCAAAGTTTTTCTTACTGCCGGCAAGTCCCGATTTTGAGTTGATTTGCACCACATCGGCATACATTTTATTGTTGTGCGATGTTTGTAGCTTCATCACCGGTGTTACAGCCTTCACTCCGTAAAAATATGCGTTGTAATTGATTTTGGTCACCAAATCAAAATTTTCGGGTGTCATCTCGTCAAGTCCGCCCGCACGCAAAATACCTGCGTTGCTCACATACACGTCAATTCCGCCAAATTCGCACACCGTTTGATAAACCAGATTATTCAGCGATGGTGTTTCGGCCACGTTGGTTTTTACAAAAACTGAACGGCTGCTGTTTTTTATCTCGTTAAACGAAGCTGTAGTTTTTGCACCAACTTCGTCATTCAGGTCGGCCACTATAATGTTGGCGCCGTTTTCCTTCATAATACGGGCTATGCCTTCACCAAAGCCCTGTGCTGCTCCGGTAACAATGGCTACTTTATTCTCTACCCTTCCGGCCGATGCACCTGCCGACACTTTACGGCGGTAATTTTCAACCTCCCAGGTATCAATAAAGTTAATTTGTTCGGGTGTCATGAAATGCTGACCACCAAACGATTCGCTCAGCCACGAAATTTTCATGGCATCTTCAAATACTTCTTTTATGGTATTTGCCTGTGCAGCGTTATCGCCAATCGACAACATTCCAATTCCTTTAATGAAAACCACTTTGGGAGTATAACCATTGTCCGCAACAAAACTTTCGTACTTATTTTTGAACGATTCAATTGTAGATTCGGGTGCACTCACCTCGTCAATGTAAATGTATTTCGATTTACAATAAACAATGCTATCCGGATTGAACGGCAGCTCAACCTTCTGAAACGCATCAGCCGAAGCGTTAAATTTTTCAACCAAAGCCGAATTGGTCACCTTAATGATTTTCAATCCACTGGTCGATAAAATAGCACGAATGGCCGGCACCACCTCTGTAACATGCTCTGCAACCGGAAACGCGGTTTCATCAACGGGAGTCTGAATAGCCTTTTCGATGTTGTCCATAATTTCATCGTAAATGGCTTTCACCTCGTCAGTCGTGTCGGC
>JAQIDF010000061.1 GCA_027858145.1 Prolixibacteraceae bacterium
AACACGGTACTTATTATACCAACTGGTTCTGATTTTGAGGACGTCGAAAACATCATAGAAAAAGAAGAATTGCTGCAGAATTATAAAGCATTCGGTTGGGTTTCGAAAAAGAAATCGTACAAAGACAGCATCATTCCCGGCCGTTATGTAATAGAAAAAGGCTGGACAACCAACGAATTTGTGAATGTTTTGCGTGCAGGTAAACAAACACCTATAAAAGTTACATTTAACAACGTAAGGTTTTTTGATGAACTTGCCGGCAAGACAAGCTCGTATTTCGAGTTCGACTCAACCGCTTTGTTAACAGAACTTACAAGAGCCGACAACTACGAAAAACATGGATTCACCAAAGCATCATTTCATGCCATGTTTATTCCCAACACATATGAATTTTACTGGACAGCCGAACCAGAAGATTTCATTAAGAGAATGAATACTGAATACCAGAGATTCTGGAACGATGAAAGAAAAAAGAAGGCTCAGTCCATAAACTTAACACCAGTTCAAGTCTCAACACTCGCCTCAATTGTGCAGGAAGAAACCATTAAAGCAGAAGAAAAACCTACCATCGCCGGTTTATATATCAACCGGCTAAAACGTGGAATGTTGCTTCAGGCCGACCCTACCATTAAATTTGCCATTGGTGATTTTTCAGTCCGAAGGGTAAACAACAAAATGCTCGAAATTGAATCGCCATACAACACCTATAAATATGCCGGGCTACCACCCGGGCCTATCAATTTCCCTGAAATATCATCGATAGAGGCGGTTCTCAATGCCGAAGACCATAATTATCTGTACATGTGTGCCAAAGAAGACTTTTCGGGATATCACCATTTTACGCAGACACTTTCGCAACATAACCGCAATGCTGCACGTTATCGTAGGGCTTTAAATGAAAGAAAAATCTGGAAATAAAACGAAGCATATTTGCACGTTGCTAATCAGCCAAAATAATTCTACTTTTGTTGTTCAATTTTAGCTTAGAAGAAAAATGACCGATCAAATAAAAGAGGAAACACAACAGACTCCCAAAAAATCAATAGATAAGAAAAACATCATTGTAATTGCACTTTCGGTAATCCTGTTGATTACAATAGGCTTGTTCATATTCCAGCGACGTGAACACAGGAGCATTGTTTCGGAACTAAACAATGAAAAAGACTCGATAAGAGTTGAATTAGAAGAACTTGTAATTGATTACGATTCGGTAAAAACCGATAACGAACAATTGAACAATTCACTACTGGTTACACAAAATGAAATCAAAAACCTTTTAGTTGAAGTAGAACAGGTTAAAAAAGCCAGTTATACCGAAATAATGAAATACCGCGACCAAGTGAACACCCTACGCGGTATTATGAAAGATTTATACACACAAATTGACTCGCTTAACGAGCGAAACAAGGTATTGTATGCCGAGAATCAGGAAGTTAAACAAATGTATTCTGAAGAAAAATCGCGCAGTGAACAACTTGAGCGGGAAAAACAATCGCTTGAGCAAACGGTTAAACGTGCACAAATGCTTGAGTCTCTTGATTTACGCGGAACCGGATTGAACCCCCGCAACAGGGAAACCATGAAGGTTGCACGCACACAGAAACTCATGATAAGCTTCACGTTAAGCAAAAACCTGACAGCCAAACGCGGACCTAAAAATATTTATGTTAGAATAATGCGTCCTGACCAGTTATTGTTGATTAACGACGAGGAAGAAACATTCCGGTTTCAAGACCTGAAAATACCGTACACCGCCATGCGTGAAGTAAATTACGAAGGCATGGAACTTCCTGTGAATATTTACTGGGATAATACCGGCAAAAAACCTTTAATGCCGGGCACTTATACTGTTGATGTGTTTGCCGATGGCTATAATATTGGTACCACTACTTTTGTGATGAGACAATAAACGTATGAGAATCACCAACCCAACATATTCCATAAAAACAGAAGGAGTAAATTTCGTTGGTGCATTATTGGCTTATATTGCTCAAAAGTCGGGCATTAATGTAAATATTAATCTGGAAAAACTGCCCGATACATCGTATTCCCCCGAACTCACTACCATATGCCCTATATCGCACACCCAATTGCCAGGAGCAGTACTCAGACGCCGTAATATTTTAAAAATAAGTACACTTACACCTCATCTTTTTTACCCCAGACGTGTATTAATGCTGTCGGAAAAAGGGAAAATCGACAAACTGCAAAATGTTTTTGACATTCTGACAAAACGAGAACGTGAAGCTTGCTCCCTGCCTGTAAATCTGAGTAAAAACAAGGCATACAAAGAACTGGCTCCTAAATTTAAGTCGGCCGTTTTGATTTATGAATACCAATTTGACCGAAACCGGGCAATAATCGAACTTTTGAAGAAGGCAAAAAAGTCAGGGGCAACGATATCGAATGAAACCACACCCGGAGTACTCACCCTAAAATTCACGACTAAAAGCAAAACTCACACAACAATAATTCTTGAAGATCACAATTGGCCCTACCCTAACGACATCAGGTACTCAACATCCGAATTCAGTATTTACATTCAAAAATGGAAAACAGGAACCCGCATTGGATTAATTCTGCACAAAGAGAATACATATAAAGAAAAACTTTTCTTGTCGGTTATTGAATTCCTTTCAAAAATGGAAATTCCGGTAAATGATGAAACCAAAAGCCATTTTGAACATTTCATCGTTAATAATGAAAAAAGTGAAACCATAACAGAACCATCGCTTTTTGACTTGCCCAAACAGTTGCGGAAACTACTAAAACAAGCCTCATCGGTTACAAATACTTCCATTCGCTTATCAAATACAATAAGCAAGAATGCCATCACCCCGATGAACCAGTATACTTTCAGATATTTTCAACAACAATGCGACGAAAAATATGACCTTGCCAAACAAACAGGCATCGATTATTCCGTATTCTCACAACTCTACTACCGGTATCCTGATTACATTGATGAAATGATTGAAGAAGCTTACGGGATGATGACAAAAACCCGCGACCCAAAAAAAATTGCAGAACAGATTGAGAATAACGTTTTGGAATTAGAAAAACAATATCTTTTCAGATAGTACCCAGGTGACTTTTTACGTTTCGATTAAACCTTTTATGATGAAATACATCTAAATGACTGTACAAAAATTATAACTTATGAAACGAACACTAATTACAATCTTCACAATTCTATTTATTTCAGTATTATCATTTGCACAGCCACCAGGCGGTCAGGGCAGACAGTTTGACCCGGAAGAAATGATTAAAAGGCAAACAGAGCAAATGACAACAGACCTCAATCTTAATGAAGAGCAAACCCAAAAAGTTCAAGCGCTAAATGAGAAGTATGGCGAAAAAATGGGTGAAATTTTTCAAAATGCACAACAGGGAGATCGGGAGCAGATGAGAGAAAAGATGGATAGCTTACGCACAACAAAAGATGTCGAGCTGAAAGAAGTTCTTTCCGATGAACAATTCAAGAAGCATCAGAAAATACAGGAAGGACGCATGGAGCGTTTTCGCCAGATGAGAAACAACAGGCAAGGTGACGGAGATCGTCCGGAAAGAAGGGGAAAGCCGAGAGGGGACAAGTAATAAATAGGTTAAGGTTGAGGTTGACTCTCAACCTTAACCTTTTCAGTACAAAACCGCAACCTTAGCTCCCGGGTAATAATGCCTCAAAACATCCTCCGATCGGTAGCCATTCCTGCACATCACCGCTGCCCCAATCTGGCACATGCCTACACCATGCCCCCAACCAGCACCGTGCAAGATAAAACGCAAAGGGATAGCGCCATCAGCATCAAACGTGCGCTCAACAACAAAGGCAGAACTATACAAATGGCTATCAGAGAGCCACTTTCTGATTTCAAGCTCCTTACCCACTACTATGGTTCGTTTTGTGCCCACAATCTGAAGACGGATTATCCGTCCTGATTCCCCC
The DNA here is from genome assembly GCA_027858145.1 of Prolixibacteraceae bacterium. Classification (GTDB taxonomy): domain Bacteria; phylum Bacteroidota; class Bacteroidia; order Bacteroidales; family Prolixibacteraceae; genus Roseimarinus. The sequence continues at coordinate 3,947 of JAQIDF010000061.1, forward strand.
CGCTCTAGGGGCACAATATCTTGTATTTTTTCGAAATCGAAGCCCGATTTTCGTTTAACCAATTCACAAATTTCATCTTGAGTGTATTCTACTTTCCAACGGTAAAAATCGTGGGTTGAACGGTCAAAATCTATCAGCACCTGACTGAGTACATTACCATCATTGGTTTTGCAAAACGAGTCGGGATTTGCACGGATAAACGTTTCAGCATCAAAATCATCTGGCAATTCTGATTGAGGCAAGTCGCGAACAGCCGTTAAATAAGGCACATGTACCGGCTGCCATACATTGCTAAAATCTTCGCTTATACCACCACAACACTTCGAGAAACGGGCATCGCATATTTCATTATTAAATGCCAACACCTTGCCCCGTGTTGCCTCAACGGCTTTTTGCGCATTTTCTGATACCACCTTTGTTATGCCCTGGTAGCGCTGGCAATGGTCGTCGGCACACACATCGAAGGTTTCATGATCTTCGCGGTCGTACCATTTGGTAATTTCAAGCACCACTCCCCGGTCATCGGTTTTCACTTGCGAACCCGATTTCTGAGCTTGTTTACACTCTTCCGATTTTATGATTTGTGCCAGCAACCAACTGCGCGAAACGACAGCATGTGTTTTCAGGAGCTCCATATCGTTCATTGCGCTCATTTCGCTCGATATCACAGTCTTAAGATACATTTCGAGCAACACCTTGTTTACAACCCTGATTTTTCCATTTTCAAGCTGCATGGTCAACTCACCCTCAAACTCCTGTTCCTCGTGCTTTTCCCAATGAAACCCAATTCCAATGGTTACATCTTTCAACACAAAAGTTGAATTATTGGTTTCAGGTTTCAGTGTTATTGTATTGCTTCCCGTTGAAAAATTGGTTGAGATAAAACCTGATTCAATAGTAGTATCATACAAACCAGGTTTAACGGGCTTTCCATCTAACAGAAAAGTGCCTTTTAGCTCTAATTTTAATGAAGTGTACAACGCGATACCCACGTTAACGGATGGTTCTGTATTTAAAATCATATCGATATCGAATAACTTACTTCTTCAAAGATACGAATTACATCCTGTTTCGTTATTTTTTCAAAATCTTCTTTTCGCGGTGTAATAATTGTGCCGCCCATTTCAACACTGGCCGGGCTTACCAGTATTTTCTC
>JAQIDF010000113.1 GCA_027858145.1 Prolixibacteraceae bacterium
ACAGTTATCGAACAGTTTACTTATTTACTTTTTATACGTAGGCTCGACGAAATTCAACTAAACAAAGAAAGCCAGGCTCGCTTGGTGGGCATCAAAATTAAAGACCCTGTTTATACCGATGAACAAAGCGAACTGCGCTGGAGTAATTTCCGGAACCTCGACCCCGAAAGCATGTATCAAATGTTCACAAAAGAAAACGGGGTGTTCGACTTTATGAAAAACGTGGGCGCTAAGGGTTCGGTTTTCGCTTCCCTGATGAAAGGGGCTACTTTTATGATTCCTACACCCCGACTGCTCGATATGGTGGTGCAGCAAATCGACAAAGTACAAATGAGCGACCGCGACACCAAGGGCGACCTTTACGAATACTTGTTATCGAAAATTGCAACTTCGGGCACCAACGGACAGTTTCGCACGCCCCGGCATATTATTAAAATGATGGTTGATATGGTGCAGCCAAACCAGGATGACACCATTTGTGACCCTGCTTGTGGCACTGCGGGCTTTTTGGTGGCCGCCGGCGAATATATACACGAAAATCACTCCGACTGGTTTATGGATGCCAATTTCCGCCAGCATTACAACAACTCCATGTTCAACGGGGTTGAATTCGATTCTACCATGCTCCGCATTGCAGCCATGAACCTGCAGCTTCACGGCATCGAGTATCCCAACTTAATTGGGAAAGATGCCCTGAGCGAATCGAATGCCGATATGACTGAACGTTTTTCCCTCATCCTGGCCAATCCGCCTTTCAAGGGAAGCCTCGACTACGATTCGGTGGACGATGCCATCCTGAAAAAAGTAAAAACCAAAAAAACCGAACTTCTTTTTCTCGGTCTTATCCTGCGGGCACTGAAAACCGGCGGACGCTGTGCCGTTATTGTACCCGATGGCGTGCTCTTCGGTTCGTCAAACGCGCATAAACAAATACGGCGCGAAATTGTAGAAAACCAAAACCTGCAGGCGGTTATCTCAATGCCAAGTGGGGTGTTTAAACCGTATGCCGGGGTAAGTACGGCCGTGCTGGTATTTACCAAAACCAACAGCGGGGGAACCAAAAATGTATGGTTTTACGACATGAAAGCCGATGGCCTCTCACTCGACGACAAACGAGCCCCAATAAAAGAAAACGACATCCCCGATATTATCACGAACTTTCATAAGCACGTCTCTCTCCCCACGGGGAAGATGCCGAATGCAGAGGGGGCTTCTAAACGTACCCAAAAACATTTCCTCGTCCCCTTCGACGAAATCAAAGCCAACGACTGGGACCTCTCCATCAACCGCTATAAAGAAATTGAATACGAAGAAATTGTTTATCCCGAACCGGCCAACATTATTGCCGATATCAAAAACCTCGACAAACAACGCACAGAGGCATTAAAGAATTTGGAAAAACTGCTGAAATGAAGGAACACAACCAAAACGATATTACACAATTTATTGGCGCACTTAAGCAAACCATTCTCCAAAGCCAGTACAATGCAGCCAAACTTGTAAATACCCAATTGGTGCAACTTTACTACTTATTGGGGGCTGCCATTTCAAACAAAGCAAAACAAGCCAAATGGGGCGACAAAGTATTGGAAACCATATCAGCGGAACTGCAAAAAGAGTTGAAACACCTGCGCGGTTTTTCAGCTGAAAACATTAAAAAGATGAAACGCTTTTACGAAGTATATCCGCAAATGTTGACAAGTTGTGAATTGGCCATACAATTACTACAAAACACTGATATTGAGAATTCTGAAAACCGGTCGACAGTGTCGACCGAATTGATGCTTCCAATTCGGTCACCCCTGGAGACCGAAATACAATTTGATTCGGCACTGGCTAACCAATTGCAAAATAACTTTTGGTCAATATCTTTTTCCAATCATTTTTTGATTATTAACAGTCTTGGAGAAACAAGTGAGCGAATATGGTACATAATGCAGTCAGCCAAAAACAATTGGTCACACAGGGTACTCAAAAACCACCTGAAAAATAAAATACACCTGCAAAAAAACTTGCCAAATAATTTTAAAACACAATTGCCTGAAAAATCACAACGACAAGCAATAGCGCAATTCCGCGATGAATATTTGCTCGATTTCCTCAGCATCGACGATACCGATGATGAACGCATTCTGGAAAACAAAATAGTACAAAATATTCGCGATTTCTTATTAAATCTCGGCACCGGTTTTTCATTTATGGGAAACCAATACAAATTAAAAGTCGAAAATGATGAGTTCTTCATCGATCTGTTATTTTACAACCGGAACCTTCAAGCGTTGGTAGCTATTGATTTAAAACGGGGAAAATTCAAGCCCGAACACACGGGGCAATTGGGGTTTTACCTCTCTGTACTCGACGATAAAGTACGCCTACCGCATGAAAACCCCAGTATTGGCATCATACTTTGTAAAGAAAAAAACAAAACCGTTGTAGAATATGCCCTGTACAATGCCAACCGCCCCATGGGCGTAGCCACCTTCAAAACCAAAAACGAAATGCCCGAAGCACTCCAAAAAGCATTGCCCGGCATTGATGAATTAAAGAAATTACTGAAATGAACAATATCAAAACCATCGATAAACAACGCAC
>JAQIDF010000193.1 GCA_027858145.1 Prolixibacteraceae bacterium
CACTGCTCAATCTAATTATCGGCATTAATTTAAATTTGCTGCCGTAATATAGTTTTATATATTTGCATTAAAATTAGAAGATATCAAAACAGATAAATTAAATATCGAAAAGTTAAATTCTCAATTTAAAGATTATTCTTTTTTTTCGACAAAGGATATTGTTGAGTTTTATAGAGAATTTGAATCAGACGTAAAGCAAACCACAATAAACTGGAGGGTATACGCTCTTATTGACATGGGTGTACTAACTCGAATTGGTAGAGGCAAATTCATTTTAGGTGAAACCAAAGTATATTATCCTGAAGTCTCTACAAAATTAAAAACAGTTTACAAAAAGCTAAAAAAAGAATTCCCATATGCAGATAATTGTATTTGGAATACATCGATTCTAAATGAATTTATGAAACACCAACCAGGTGTTTTTAATTTTATAATCGAAGTGGAAAAAGATGTAACTCAATCGGTATTCTATTACTTAAAAGAATTAAAATATCCTGTTTTTATTGAGCCAACAAGTGACATTTTAGATAAATATCTTCCAATCGATAAAGAGGCATTTATTATTAAGTCATTAGTTTCTGAATCACCAACACAATTCGTTAATGGAATAACAACCATTTCGATTGAAAAATTATTGGTTGATATCTTTTGTGATGAAATTATTTTTTCAGCACAACAGGGAGCCGAAATGAGAACTATTTTTAGTGAAGCTTTCTCTAAATATACAGTTAATCAGAGTAAAATGCTTCGATATGCAAATAGGAGGAGAAAAAAAGAAGTTTTTCAAGATTATTTAAGTTCATTTCAAATTTATGGCAGCAATTATGATAAAGCTGCCAATTTATAGAATATGATTAATAAAGAAAAGATATCGATAGATTGGATTAATCAAGTCTCGAAGGAAAATCGAAAGGCAGATAAAATTCTTGTTGGAAAAGTAATAAAAGCATTACTATTACTTGAAGGACTGGCAAAATATAAGGTGCCTTTTGTTTTTAAAGGAGGAACGGCATTAATGCTTCACCTCAATTCAACAAAACGGTTATCTATTGATATAGATATAATTTTACCTGAAGAGCTTGAAGATTTTGAGGGAATTCTTGATAAGATTTCACTAGAACAAGGATTCCTAAGAAAAGAATTACAGCATCGAAATACAAAATCGAAAATTAAAAAGGAGCACTATAAATTTTTTTATACACCAATCCATAAATCGAATAAAGACGAAGAATATGTTTTACTTGATATATTATTCGAAGAAGTAGGTTATACAAAACTTGAGAAAATTTCAGTGCAATCATCTTTTGTACCTATTAAGGGTGAACCTGAAAGTGTAAAAGTTCCTTGTTTAGAAGATATGCTCGGTGATAAGTTAACCGCTTTTGCTCCTAACACAACTGGTATTCCATATTTCAAAAAGACGGATAGTATGAGTATGGAAATTATCAAACAGCTTTACGATATTGGGAACCTGTTTGATGTTGTTCAGGATTTAGAAATAATAAAAACTACCTTTTCAACTTTTGCATTGACTGAATTAACTTACAGAAATTTCGACGAATTAACGAAAAAAGATGTTTTGGATGATATTTTCCAAACCTCACTTTGCATTGTTACAAGAGGTACTGATGGTAAAGGTGAGTTTGAACAGCTACAATTAGGAATACGCAGAATAACCGGATTTATATTTTCTGAAAGTTATCATTTAGAAAAGGCAATTGTCCATGCCTCAAAAGCAGCTTACATGGCTTCTTTGATTTTGTATGATGCTAATGCAATTGAAAAATTTGAAAACCCTAAACAACTAAAGGATTGGAAAATTGGAGAGAAAATGAATACCAAATTAAACAAACTGAAGAAATCAAATCCGGAGGCTTTCTTTTATTGGTATAAGATACACGAACTAACAACACAGGAGAAATAGATGGGAAGGTCAACAGTACATTACGCAGATAACAAAACAAATAATGCTTTAAAGAAGCTACATAATAAATTACGCCCGGCAGGCACACCTGTTCAGTGAGTAGAATATATCATTGAATTGCTTTTGCTTCGTATTTTTGTAAGCCTTATCACAATAACTTGGATTGCGTAGTCGGGCTTGGTGCTTTTACCACCAGAATACGCGCTTTTGTTTGCGCATTGTTCGACAAACAATGAACAATTCCTTTCGGACTGTCGACCAGACTGTCGGTTTCAACAGTAATGGTTTCATCTCCCACCTTCACATCGGGCGTTCCTTCAAGTATGTAGAAAAACACATCAACAGGAGTAATGTGTGGCTTAAGTGTTTCGCCCGGCTGCAGAGTAATGTGCATTACCTGTGCGCTTTCTTTGTTGTACAATTTACGAACATCTACCTTATGAGGTGTTTCTACAATAGCTTGTTCTTTTACTTTTTTAATGTCCATAATATCTATTTTTTAAATTATTTAGAAATAAGAATGATTACCGAACGAATCAATTTTTCCCCTTCAACTTTCAAGTTGAACCCGGCACCTGTAAGCTGCCAGTTTTTTACATACAATCGCAAAGTTCCCATAACCATTATTGCCAGATGATTTGCAGGAACGTCAGTGCGAATATCTCCTTGCTGAGCTCCTTTTCTGATAACATCGCTCAGAAATTCAATATTCCTGTTAATGATTTCCGATGTTTTATCAGAAAGCCTGGGTTCGTTACGAAACAGTTCTTCGGAAAAAATTACAGCCACCAACGATGGATTTTCGTAAAAAGCTTTAAAAAAAGCTGAAAACATGGCTTCTATTTGTGATAAACTGCCACTTTGTTTTTCAACATTGGCCTTAATATTGCCCATGAAATTGCTAAACGAATCAAGTACTGCCACCAAAATCTCTACCTTATTTTCGTAATGGCGGTAAATGGCAGGCTCACTAATTCCGATTTTTTTCGATAGGTTTTTTATCGTAAGACCCTGTATACCTGTTTCATTTATTAAACTTAGAGCTGCTTCTACTATTTCTATTTGACGGGCTGTTTGCATAATTTTCTAACTAAACGTTCTACAAACGTTAGTTAATATTCACTAACTTGCAAATAGTATTCAGAAAAACTCAGGAGCCAGACACGAATTTAAATTTTTGTTTCTTACAATGTCTGTTCACCTTATTTCATTAACTTTGGTTGTCTGGTGCGACACAGAATGAACACCTATATAACCATTGAAGTTTTATTTTGAACAATGAAAAAATTTTATATTCTTATTACACTGTCACTTTTAACATTTGGCATTTCGGCACAAGAGTTTTACGGAGGTGTTTTGGCCGGATTTAACGGCAGTCAAATCGACCACGACGGCGCCGGAGGATATCACAAAATGGGACTGATTGGCGGTGCCTGGGTTCAACGCGACTTGTCGCCCAACTGGTACTGGGGCATGGAATTAAAAGTGAACCAAAAAGGAATGCGCATAAAACCTACTAAAGAAAACAACCAGAAAAAATATATTTACCGTCTGAACTATATCGATTTACCAGTGTTGATTGGATATAGTTATGACCCAACTTTTTCTTTCTTTGGCGGCCTCTCGTTCGGATATTTATTCAACAAAAATGCTTACGACAATTACGGAAAAGTTTTAGCGGTTAACAACGATAATATTACTAACTGGGAGGCAGGCATGTTTACCGGTATAAAAACTGATTTTGAAGAGCTCGTGAATCGCCCGTGGGCTGAAAACTTTTCTCTGGAAGTCCGCTTTCAGTATTCATTAGTATCAATAGATGAATATCACGATTTTTTCACCCAATATAAAAGCAGCATTGGAAAATTCAACAATGTTATTTCAACTGTTTTGTATTACCAAATTGGGGGGTGAGATTATTAAGTAATTAAATATAAAGATGAATAATATGGCAAAAAAGAATAAAAAGTTTCAAAAGTTTCAAAAGGCAACTGGATTGAACAAAAAACAAATAAAGAAATTAATCCTTGAGTATTGTTACGACGACCCTAAGCGTTTGTTTAACTACAAACAAATATCGGCGCATCTTAATGTTAAAGACGACACTACCCGCCAATTAATTAATGTAGTACTGCAGGAACTGACTGATAACGACTACCTGGTCAGAAAAGATCAAGGCAAATACCAACTCAAAGCCAAGACCGGACATGTTGTTGGTGAAATTGAAATGACCCAGAGTGGCTATGCATTTCTAATTTCAGAAGAGCTTGATGAAGATGCCTTTATTGCAGCACCAAACCTCAACAAAGCATTAAATGGCGACAAAGTACGGGTTTACATCCATGCAAAACGTAAAAAGAAACAACCCGAGGGTGAAGTCGTTGAAATTATTGAACGTTCGAAAACCAACATCGTAGGAATTATCTCCATGTCGAAAAACTTTGCTTTTTTGGTACCTGCCGGGCGCAACAATTTCGACATATTTATACCAAAAGATAAACTGAATGGGGTAAAAGACGGACAAAAAGCGGTAGCTAAAATTACCGACTGGCCTGCACGTGCTAAAAATCCTTTTGGTGAAATTATTGATGTACTGGGTGACGTAGGTGATAACGACACTGAGATGCACGCCATTCTTGCCGAGTTTGAACTCCCTTACAAATTCCCTGAGCGCGTAGAAAAGGCAGCCAAAAAGCTACCAACTGAAATCACCAAAGAAGAAATTGAAAAACGCAGAGACTTCAGGGATGTTCCAACATTAACAATCGACCCGGCCGATGCAAAAGACTTTGACGATGCCTTGTCGCTGCAACAACTGAAAAACGGAAACTGGGAAGTTGGCATTCA
>JAQIDF010000201.1 GCA_027858145.1 Prolixibacteraceae bacterium
CTGACTGCTACTGCTTCAACTGTTGGTGCTTTTGAGGTTTTTTTCAGCAGATAACTATAGGCTTTAACATCTTTGTCAAATCCCGGGATGATTTTGCCATTCACAGAGATTGATTTAGGCGTCAGGTTGGGCATCACCTTGACAGGATAACTGTCAGACACCGTTTTGCCATTGATTGTTACATCTGCAAAAACAGAGGCAACACCTACACCGGAAGCTGTAACCTCTCCGTTTTTGTCAACACTTACGACTGATGGATTATTGCTTCTGTAGGTTAGCCGGGCTTTTTTGAGGTCATAAAAGGTGTCGTTAGTCATGGCAGCAGTTACGCTGGATTGGATGATGTCACCCGGCTTCAGTACCACTTTATTGCTTTCGGCAACAACGGTAGTAAGTTCGGGTTTATATTTCCCATTCATGGTGGCTTCAAGCTTACCTTTAATGTCTCTTGATGATGCACCAATTTCGAAAATGTACGTGCCCTGGTCAAATGTGATTTTGCTGTTTTCTGCATCCCAGAACCAAAGGTCTTTGCAGTCAATATCAATTTGAACTCTTTTACTCTGGCCTTTAGGAATGGCAACTCTCCTGAAGCCTTTCAGCCTTTTGATTGGCCTTTCGAGTGCAGCCGGACTATCAGGTGTTTTTACATAAACCTGTACGATTTCATCACCATCAACCTTGCCGGTGTTTTTTACATCAACACTAACAGTAATTTTATCGTTGGGGGTAATGTTGGTTTGGCTGATGGAAAAATTACTGTACTCAAAGGTGGTGTATGAGAGACCAAAGCCAAACTCATAGGATACATCATCGTCGAAATACCAATAAGTCCGGCCATTATTTTCTGTTCCTTTCCTTAGGGTATAGTCGTTAAAGTCAGGGATGTCATTGAGCGATTTATGCCACGTAACATTGAGTTTTCCGCCGGGATTGGCATCGCCAAAGAGGATTTTTGCCATTGCGGTTCCCTGTGCTTGTCCATTATAACCTGTCCAGATAATACCTTTTATATTGGGATGGTTTTTAAACTCTTCTACTTCCACCATGCCCATGGTTTGCATTACTACTATAGTGTTGGAATTGACATCTGCGACAGCTTTAATCAGCTGATTTTGATTACCGGGGAGGGTGATAGAGAAACGATCGGATTCTTCCCTGCCTGTGGATTGGTCGGTTCCGACAAATACTAAAGCAACATCGGCAGTAGCGGCCATGTCCAGTGTTTCCTGATCCGTACCGTCAGGTTCCGGTTCGTGATAAACGAGTACCAATGTTTGCGTCCCTGTGATTCCAAGGGTTTTAATTTTTACCGGTACTGTTTCGGGGCGTCTGAACCATGAATTGTTATTTCCCTGGTTGCCCGAAACTATTTCCTGAGATGCCAGGACATTTCCGGTTGCAGAACCTACACGTACTTCCAGTAATCCGCCATCTTCCGCAATGGTCAGGTTAAAGCGGATGGAATCTACATCGGTAATGTCAATGTTTTCGTATAAGGTCCAGTCACCATCTTTAATACCTCTTACAGCAGACTGTCCAAAACGTTCGGAAGCAATCAAGCCTTTAGCCGATTTATCAAATTTGGTGGCATCAAATTCTTTGGTGTTGCCATCTTTAGTGACAGTTGAAAAGTCGGAAATGGTAAAGAAGTCTGTCTTTTTTGAAGTGTTTCCGCCCGATTTTGAGACAACTTCTGTGTTCAGGTTGTGTTCTTTAATGTAATTTTGAATTCCGGCCAGTGGAGTAATTCTCAAATCAGGTTCTACCGGGCCTGAATAATCTCCCAGTTCTACCAAATTGGCCTGAGGGCCTAATACTGCTATTTTTTTGATTTGGGATAAATCAATAGGCAAGGTTTTATTTTCTGCATTTGCTACCTTGTCGTTTTTCAGTAGTACAGGTGTTTTTGTTGCCATTTCAATGGCCAAATCGTGATGTGAAGGATCATTGACTTTATGGGGTTTGATGCCTGAGTAAGGAACCATCCCCTTTGGATCAAATTCGCCGGTTCGCATTCTTATTGTAAAAATGTTGATCAGCGCTTTATCAATGTCACCTTGTGTAATCAATCCTTCTTCTAATGCTTTAAGTGCATGATTTTGATAAACGCCTCCACAGTCAATATCTACACCTGATCTGATACCCATTGCAGCGGCTTGTGTATAATCATCGGCATATTGATGTCCTCTTACGATGTCATCAATAGCCCCACAATCGCTGGTTACGTATCCTTCCAATCCATACAACTTCCGGGCAATGGTGTCGACCAGGAATTTACTGGCTGAAACCGGAACTCCGTTCACTGCATTGTAGGAAGTCATAATAGAAGGGAGGTTGTAATCGCGAATGAGCGTCCGGTAAGGCAAGAGGTAAAACTCATACATGTCTCTTTGATCCAAGTCAGAACTCCCGGAATGACGATTGAATTCGGTATTGTTGGCCAGGAAGTGTTTTCCACAGGGAACAGTTTTCAGGTACCGGGGATCATCTCCCATCATTCCCTGAATAAATCCTTTCCCGATTTCAGAAACCAGAAACGGATCCTCTCCAAAGGTTTCGGCAGTCCTTCCCCAACGTGGGTCTCTGGCAGGTTCAATCACCGGCGACCAGTAGGTTAGCGTGAAAATTAAATCATGATTAAAACCCCTGGCTTCATCCGAAATTACTTTGGTTTCTCGTTTAATCAATTCAGGATCCCATGTTGCTCCGGCAGCTACGCTATTTGGAAATGATGTGGCCGTCATTCCGCTGTTGTTGTTTCGCCCCATTATCCCGTGCAGTGCCTCACCCCAGAAATTATAGGCATTGACTCCTAATCGTGGAATTGCAGGCATGGTATTGCCAAACTGACTTTGTTTTTCTTCGGGGGTCATCCGGGAAACCAAGTCAGCAGCTCTCTCTTCGAATGAATAGGCAGTGTTGAGGTATATTGGCTTTTTGGTATGCTCCCCGCCCGGGATGAAAGCAATTATGGAAACACTGAAAAGTGTTAAAATAAATAGTTTCGCTATAGTACGTTGCATGACAGAAATTTTATAAGATTATTTCGTCGGAATTTCAATTTGGGTAAATGAATGAGCAGGAAAAGTATGTTGAATAACGTTTCCTTTAAAGCTCATCTGTTTGGTTTTTATTGAAACAGGAGATTCCTCAATGGTATTTCTTGCATCAAGACTTTCGGCATTAATCAGATTGATGTTGGCTTTCCCGATGTAATTTCCCGCTTGCAAGTCGATTTTTGTTTCGATGTCATCAGTCTCATGCCTGTTTACCACATTAACAATTATTTTTTGCTCTGATTCATTAAATATTGCTGTCACATCCAGATAGGGAATGTTGTTAAAAATCTCATTGTTATAAGATGGGCCATCAGCATATACATCAAGAGCGGTGCCAAGAGCGTTGTTGGAATAGAGATTGAAAGTATGGAACAGTGAGTTCTTGAAAACACCTTCGGGGGAATTTCCGGTCAGGGCAGTAATCATGGTGATGTTGGCCATTTTTACAATATCGGCATGTCTGATAAATGAATTCAGATGTTGAGCCAATAATAGTGAACTGGCAATGCCTCCAAAGCCGGGGGAATACTCATCGAACGAAATGTAAACCGGCCGCTCTGACTCGGATTTGACCATTGCTTTTTTTATGAGTGCCTGGGTGGTTTCTATTTTCTCATCGATATCAAGCCCAAGTGACATACGGTCTGAAAAGACATTGTTTTCTCTTCCTCCGGGCAGGGCTTCGGTAGCATACCTGTGTACCGAGATGTAATCAATTTTGCCCACCATTTTGTCCAGTACATATTCATTCCAATCTACCCACTCGTTTCCGGGGCGGTACAACGAAGCACCCGAGGCAACAAGCTTAATGTCTTCATCAATCAGGGCTATAAGTTTTCCGGCTTCCAGCGCAAATTTGCAGTAATCTTCTGCCGTTTTTTGGCCCATTTGCCATGGCCCGTCTATCTCATTCCCAAGCCCTACGTATTTCACATTGAAAGGTTCTTTATTGCCATATTTTCTTCGAAGATCCGAATAGTAAGTGCCTTTTTCATAATTGCAATATTCCACCCAGTTACGGGCATCATCAAGTGTACCTGTGCCACCGTTGATACACAGGAAGTTGTCGGCACCGATCAGACTGCAAAATTTGGCATATTCGTCGGTTCCCATCTGGTTGGATTCAATTTGTCTCCATGCCAGATCAAGTTTGGCCGGACGTTGGTCTTTCGGGCCTATACCATCTTCCCAGTTGTAACCGGAAACGAAATTTCCTCCCGGCCAACGGACGTTACGAATGTTCAGCTCTTTGATAAGGTCGATGAAGTCCTTTCGGAAACCATTTTCATCAGCAAAGGGGGATTCGGGATCATAGATGTTTCCGTAAACCACCGTTCGGATTGGCTCAACAAATGCCCCGTAGATATTTGGGGCAATTGTGTCAATTTTTCGATCGGGATCGATTTTTATCAATGCAGTTTCCTGTGCTGTAATATTGCCTGAAAACAAGCAGAATACTAATGTGTAAAAGCAAATGTTCTTAAAAAGTTTCATAGCTTTTCTATTTTGGGTTAGGATTAATTCTCACCTAGCAGTTCGTTAACTGCATTGGCCAAATAAATATATGACGCGCCAATATCTATGATATACTCGTTTTCCCCCCAGAAAAACGGCCAGTCTTCCTTGTTTTCGGGGAAATCAGGATTAAGTATCAGCACTCCGGGCACTATTCCGCCTGCAATAAAGCTAAAATCGGCCCTGTTGCTGCCATAAGCTACCTTCTTGGAGCGGGTTCCTACGGCCGAAACAAACGAAAGATTGGAGGAGGGATGACATCCGAACAAGTAATTTAATCCCCTGTAAACATCTTCCGGTTCGATGATTTCGGGAAAGGCTTTGTGTGCCATATAATTGGTAATTGCCCAATCGATAATGCCAGAATTTCCTGCCCATCCTCTGGTAGAAACCGGTACTCCGTAAGGATTTTCAGCTTTGAGTTCAGTGATTTCTGATTTGTGTTTTACTACGTATTTTTCAAGTTTCTTTTTAAAATCCTGATCCATCTGAGGAATAGCCTGGAGCGCCATTGAAAGGGTCCATTCTGATGATTCCTCCAGGGCAGGCCAGATGAGTTCCTCATAACGGTCTGCAAATTCTTTTTCTCCGGTGGCTATATATAACTGTAATACTGCGGATATTTCATTAAAACGTCCCCATCTTGAAAACCTGTTTGGTTCAGCTGTTTTCATTATTTCCGTAGCTTCTGCAAAAAGATTCTTAGCCAGACGGAGGCATTTGTCAGCAAGTTCGCTGTTGTAATCTTTCAACGCTCTGTTGGCTGCAGCGAGTGCTGCCACGGTTGAAAAGTCAAGCATGTAGTTTCGGTTGGTAAAAGCCCACCGATCGTCCAGTGTACCTGAACTTATCCCATCGCTTTCATAAGGTTTAAGGTTCGGATTGTATGGCAGGTTATCGGTTTCAGTGGAAGCATCTCCCAGATGATGGTATTGATGCAGCCTGGGAACAATAATTCCTCTAACAGGATGCCCGATGTTTTCAATCTGCGCCACAAGATTAAGGGTGCCATGCTCAATTTGCTGAAGAATATCCGGATTTCCATCGGGGCGGTGGATGTCAACGTAGCGGGTTTCCTGATCAATAAAAGTCTGATCCCTCTTAACTTTGAAATATTCCCATGAATCGACCAGGCTCAGGATGGTACGGCAGTGGGTTCCGGTTTGAATATCATAGTCGCCGGCATCAAACCAGCCACCAACAGCCAGTCCGGGTATGCGCTCCAGTGGTTTATACTTTGTATCTGTGACGGAGTCCATCCGGTAGCCATCAAAGAATTCAGTGTTTACGGGAGCTTGCAAAGCGTCATCCATAAAGGGCTCTCCATGCCAGGTGCGATAGGCTTCATTAACTTTCATGTGATCCATTTGTACCGGCAAAAAGACATCTAACGTAGGATGCCATACATTTTCAAGCGCATTATTGCCAATGGAGAAAGTATTGGTCGTTTGTTTTCCATATTCGATGCAGTACAAACCTGGTTCTTTGATAGAACTGAAATCAACTTTCACGTAATTGTACCGTAAATATTCTCCCCATTCTTTTGTATTGACGGTAAGCCGTTTTGTTTTATCTCCGGAGGGAGTTATTTTATATATTGACGCTTGTAGCAGCGGAGTATCATTCTTGTCGAGTTCAATTACGGCAACTTTCTTTTGGTTGGGATGGTAGCCGGCCTGAGAAAAACCGATATTTGGCTCACGCACCCAGTTTTCGATGGTGTGTGGCTCCACATACCAGTTTAGGACTTCGCCCGTTTTCTTGGTTGGCAAAATGCTGCGGGCAACAAACCACCCGTTTTGTGCAAGATTTCGCCCATCAAAAAGCATTATTTCCGATTCCGATTCGATTTTCACATATTTTTCGGGGTTTTCGGGAGCCAACACTAGTGTGTTACCTTTGGACAATGGCTTGGGTTCGATGTATTCTTCAAGTCCACGGTCATCGAAGGTGCTGTGTCCTGCAAACTGGGGGATTTTGTTGCTCAAAGGTTTAATCGTTGTTTCTCCTGATGGGTAAAGCGGAAAGTTTCCGGGTTTTCCGTCTGCGAGGTAACTGTTCTCAAAATAGGTAGCGGGTAAAAATTCGAGATTGAACCCGGCTCTGCCTTCTAATTCTGAGGGGACAGGCTTGTCCAATTCTACAGTTATCAGAAAACCCTCACCTTTGGGTGTCACATTGATTTTTGAATCAAAATCGTAAGCTTCATACCGGAGAGTTACTTCGATGGTTTTGTTGTCTTTGTCAACAGTTTTGTCCACCAGGGTAGGAATTAAATCCCATTGTTCAGGGGTGTTCTGGAGCCTGACAGCTCCGCCTGTTGAGGTTCTGACACCATGATGGATGAGTTCAATTCCGGCCGTTTTTTCATCAAAGAAGAAGCCGTTGTATTCATTGTTGAATACCAGGACATTTAGTCCGGTGGTTTCAAAATATTCTTTTTCATTGAGTTGCAGTGTCTGTGCAAACGAAGAGGCATTGCCAATGATGAATAAACTTAGTAATAAACAGATGCGGAAGGTTTTGTTTTTAAAGCTCATGGTATTAGGTTTTAGTATTTAACAGGTTAATCCAGATTACTTAAAAAGCAACTGGGTAAAATTATAAAGATTATTGCGCCAAACAGGCCAGGTGTGCCCACCATTATATTCACTGTAGGTGTAGTCGATATTTAGTTCATCAAATTTCGACATCATTACCTGGCAGTTTTTCCAGGCAATGTCTTCTTTCCCACCCATTGAAATCCAGAAATGATTTAAGTTGCTGTTGATTTTATCAGCGTTCTCTTCCATGAATTTGTATTGAGCATTGGCAATATTATTATGTGCTCCATTAATCCATCCTGAACTGAATACACCGAGGCTGAAGAATATATCTGTGTTGTAAATGCCGGCATACAGGGTTTGAATTCCTCCCATTGAAAGTCCGGCGAGGGCACGATTTTCAGCACCCGATTTTGTTCTGTAGTTGCTTTCCACAAAAGGAATAACTGCTTTTGTGAGTTCTTTTTCAAAAATGGTAAGCATTGATTCACCAAAAGTAGGTGCCGGTATGTTCCCATCCACCATAACAATGATCATGGGTTCTGCTTTCTCTTCGGCAATGAGGTTGTCGAGAATTAAGTCTGTCTTTCCCTGAGTGGCCCATCCCCGTTCATCTTCGCCACCGCCATGCAGTAGATACAGAACCGGATATTCCTGGTCGGAATTTTCATACCCGGGAGGGGTGTACATATAAAACTGTCTCCAGCTGTTGGTGACTTCTGAATAGTAGCGTTTAATTCGAATATCACCGTGAGGGACATTTTTGAGGGTGTAGTAATCATCTCCTTTGAATGGCACCTCTATGCCACTGGCCATGCGGCCCATACCATAAAAAGTATCGCTGGACGGATCGGCCACAGCCACTCCGTCTATAATAAGGGAGTAGTAGTGAAAACCTTCACCGAGAGAGTCTGTAGTAACCTGCCAGTAACCCTCTTCGGTTTTATTCATGTCGTATTTTTTTCCCAGGTCTAATTGGATTTTCCTGGTTTCAGGAGCTTTTATTTTGAAAGTAGCCGTACCGTCGGGATGGATTTTTGGGTATTCAGCCGAACGAATGTTGGTTTCCGCAGGGCGCCCTGCATTACTGATATCATCGAAAAGTTCCTCATTGACAGGTTTAAACAGAAGCTGGGAAAACATATACAAGCTGTTTTTCCAAACGTTGAAATCGTGATACCCGTGATCAACATAATAAATGTGGGGAACATCAGTTTGGTTCAGGTAATCATGAACCCCATTACTGATTTGAATCAGGTTGTCTTTATCACCACATGATAACCATAAAAGATTAAGTTCATTTTTTAAGTTTTGTGGTTCCGGAGCCAGTTCGGTTGGTTTTTTGGTGTTTGGGGCAGAAGAAAAACCGCCCACCCAGGCAAATTTATCCAGGTTTCCCAGACCGAAATTCAGCGATTGACCTCCTCCCATAGAAAGACCAGCAATGGCCCGGTTTTTAGGATCTTCTTTTGCCGGATAATTTTTTTCGACAAAAGGAATCAGGTCGTTGAGCAGGTCTTTTTCAAATGTGGCAAATGCTTCCACCCTTTCAGGGCTGAAAATATTGCCCTCAGCGCGGTCATTTTTCATGGCACGGCCATTGGGCATGACCACAATCATTGGTTCCAATTTGTCCTGTGCATACAGATTGTCCAGAATGGTACAGGCATTTCCGTTTTTTGTCCAGGCAAATTCATCTCCTCCGATGCCGTGCAAAAGATAGAGAACCGGGTATTTGTTGCTGTTCTCGAATCCGGGAGGCGTGTAAACCAGTGCAGTGCGGTCATTGCCAACGGTGTTTGACTGATAGGTTACTGTGTCAATTTTCCCATGGGCAATATCTTTTTGTAAAACATCGTAACCAACCAGAGCCGGTTCTAATTCACTTTGTGAAATTGCTGGTACAGAAATACAAAGAAGTAAAGAAAAAAATATAAAAATATGTTTCATGATGATAAGTTTATTAGGAGTACAATTCATTTGTATTTTAATATTTACCAGCTTCCTCAATTAGCTTTTGAACAACCGGCTTGGGTTGATTATCTCTGTCGAACAACAACGGGTAATCAGTTCTGCCACGCATCGGCCAACCATTTTTCCATGAGTAAGCATCATTAACGCCCCAAAGGGTCACCCTTGATATTGCATCCTGATGTTCTAAAAAAAGCTTAAAGAAATCAATGTATCTTTGCTCGAACTGTGAATAAACCGAGTCAGGCAAACCTTCGTTATATGGGTTCATTTTTTGCTGATATTCAAAATTGGCAGATATTTCGGCTCCTACACGCCGGTCGGGCATTGGCAATACCGATACATCCATTTCGGTAATCATTACATTAACACCAAGAGCACTAAAAGCTTCAATACTTTTTCTGAATTCTTCCAGCCCTGGATAGTCTAATCCAACGTGAGTCTGCATTCCAATGCCATCAATCTTGACATCCTGATCCTGTAGCTTTTTAACCATTTTAACAACACCCTGGCGCTTTCCGGTAGCCGACATAGAGTAATCGTTATAATAAAGTTCTGTTTCCGGGTCGGCTTCGTGTGCATATATAAAAGCATATTTTATAAAATCTTCTCCCAGTATTTGATAAAATTTACTGTTGCGATAGCTTCCATCATCCAATACGGCTTCATTTACAACATCCCAACCTTTTACTTTGCCTTTGTAACGTTTTACTACAGTAAAAATATGGTCTTTCATCCGCTCCAATAAAACCTCTTTCGATACATCATTTCCAAGGCTATCGGTAAAAAACCACCGGGGTGCCTGTGAATGCCATATTAATGTATGTCCTGTAATAAACATATCATTCTTCACTCCGAAATCAACAAATTGATCGGCATGCTCAAAATTAAATTCCCCTTCGCGTAGTTGTATCGAACCACTTTTCATACAATTTTCAGCTACTATTGCATTGAAGTTTTCTTTAACAACATTCAAAGTTGCGGTATCATTCCTTGCAATCTGATACCTGTTAACTGCCGTACCTATGTAAAATTTCCCTGAATAAGCATCTTTAAGTGTTTTTGGCTGATCACAACCAATAAATAAAAGCAACATAAGTGTGACCCCAACAAGCTGTAACAATAAAATATTTCTTTTCATTTTTTATGAATTTATAGTATATAAAACACAGGATTACATGATATATTTATCAAACAAATTTAACTACTGTTCGTCATATATTCATTCCCTGCTAAAATATGAAAACAAACATGAAACTTTTTCAAAGATTAGATATTCTGTTTATGATTATAGATACAATACTACAAAACCTGAGTCTACACCTCAGTAGGTTTTTTGCCAAAATGCTTTTTAAATACAGTACTGAAATATCCAACACTCGAAAAACCACATTTTTCACTTACTTCAGTCACACTATATTCCCGCATATGAAGTAATTCAAGAGCATGATTCAGTCTTACTGTTTTTATAAAATCAGTGGGTGATTGACTGGTTAACGATTTCACTTTTTTATATAACAAAGAAGAACTTACGTTCATAGCTGATGCGAATTCATTTTTACTGAAAGATGATTTTGCAATATTTTCCTTCACTACATCAAGCATTTTCTTTATAAACTGATCATTCAGCTCATTGCTGAATATACGTTCATTATCAGTTCCCTTAACAATTCTTAGTGCTTTTTCTCTTACGCTTTGCCTGTTTTTAATAATTGTTTTTATCTTTTGACGTAAAAGCTCCATATCAAATGGTTTGGTGAGATAATCATCGGCTCCCAGACCTAAACCTTGTAGCTTTTCAGTTTTACCGGAAAGAGCTGTTAACAAAACAACCGGGATATGTGAAGTCTCGAAAGTTGATTTTATTTGTTCACACAACTCAAAACCGTCTTTGTTGGGCATCATCACATCCGACACAACTAAATCAGGAAGTTGTTTTTGAATCATTTGCCATGCAGCATCGCCATCTCCGGCTGTATCAATTTCGAAATCGGTAGTTAATGCCGATTTCATAAAATACAACAGTTCATCGTTATCCTCAACAATGAGCAACCGATACTCTTTGGACTGATTTGCAGCAATATCTTCGTTTATTTCTGCCTGCACTGGTTTTTTATTCCCGGCTATATCATTTTTAACCTGTTCACTTTGCAGTGAAATCGTTCCGCTTTCTATATGTTTAACAGGAACTGATATCCAGAAAACAGTTTCTTCATTCTCACGCCCCGATACCGACACTTCACCCCCATGCGCTTTCACGTAGCTTTTCACAAGCACCAGTCCAATACCCGATCCAACTATTTTTGAATTCACCGCATTTTCGGCCCTGTAAAATTCATTAAACAAATGATGCCGTGCTTTTTTACTTATGCCAATACCATAATCACGTACCTCAAGACTCCAGCTTTCATCAGATGTTGTTAATGAGATCAATATTTCTGTATCAGGGCATGAATATTTTACAGCATTGGAAATCAGGTTATCAACAACCTTTTCCATCATCGCTTTATCAATCGCAGTATAGCACTCACTTTCTGCCGAATTGAATTTTATGGTTACCCCTTTACCAGCAGCTAATGATTCATACATTTGAACACGGTTTTTAACAAAAGCAACAATGTTTGTCATCGATAAAGATAACTGCCCCTTTCCAATATCAATCTTTTGAAAATCCATAAGCTGAGAAATAACAGACGAAAGCCTCAGTGCCTGTTCAGAGGCTATTTGAATATTATTTCGTCCTCGGGGCGAGATATTTGTTTCATTTGAAAGTTCTTCAATGGGCGCTTTGATTAATGTGAGAGAAGTGCGTAAATCATGAGCCGTGTTGGTAAAAAAACGGGCTTTCTCTTCGGAGTGCCGTTGTTTTAATACGTTAATATAATTCCAGAACACATAATAAATAATGGTAGATATTATTATAAACACAATAACAAGAAACCACGGTGTTGCCCAAAACGGCGGAGTAACCACAATCTTAAATACCCGCTCATCAATAATACGCGATATTGAACTGTTGTACATTCTAATACGCAAGATGTTCTCTCCCGACGGCAGGTTGATATAACTAACAAGATGTTGCTTCGCCGGTTGTGTCCAGTCTTTGTCTATACTTTCCATTTTCCACGAAAACTTAGCTTCCGACACATCGCCAAGGGGTAAAAAATCGAATGCAATGGTATTATGATGATGCTTCAACTCAATTTGATTGAATTTATTGAGCGGCTTATTAAGTTTAAACCCTTTGTGCTGACGGATTGTGCGTCCTGAGATGCTGATATTCTGAAGAAAGATTTTCCCGTTTGATTGCGATTCGTGTATTTTTGAAGGATCAAATATAACCACCCCGTTATTGGTTCCCCAGGCCAGGTTTCCATCTTTCAGCTTAATACCAGCATTACGGTTAAATGAGCTTTTTGATAATGCATTAAAAGTAGAAAAAGTATTAGCACGTTTGGTTCGTGGGTTAAACCGGCAAAGCCCGTTTTCTGTACCGAGCCATAAAAAACCATTTGAAAAGGTTAAGCTACTTACATAGTTTGAAGGCAGTCCGTTAGAAGTTGTAAATTCCTCAACTATACCGGTTTCAGGGTTAAATCGCAGCAATCCGTCTCCACCTGTAGCAATCCATACTATGCTGTCATCAACGTATAAATCCATAACCAAACAGCCCATTAAAATATTTTTGGCTTCACCGGTTTTATTGTTTGATAAACTCAGGCCATACGTGCAGCCAAATAACATTTCATTTTCTGAAAATTGTTCAAAAACATAGAGGGGCTGAACAGTATATTCGCGATAGTTTTCATTTTTAGAACTGTAACGAATAACCTCCCGGTTGATACCACCTATCCATAAATCACCACGGCTGTCTTTATAAATATCAAAAACAAAATCGTTATTGAAAGGTGTATTTACTTCCGATTCTGAATAATGTTCCAGTTGTTTTCCGGTTTCCCCATCAATAATGTACACACCCGATGAATAGGTGCCAGCCCAAATTCTTCCCTTATCATCTTCACACAATGTAAGGAAAACCTGTGCCTGTTCCTTGTTATTTGCATAGTAATGTTTCCACTCATCATTCGTTTTATCCCAACAACTAATACCGTTATTTGTGCCAATCCACATTTTCCCCTTGCTGTCTTCAATTATGCAATTCACATCGTTATTTACCAGGGAATTCTTTTTATTGGTTACATGCTTAATATGGTTAACTACTGATGAAGATGATAAATTAAACCAGGATAAACCACCACTATAGGTTGCTACCCAAACACGTTCCCTCGAATCAAGAAAGATATCATAAACACCGTTACCTCTCAGCGAAAAAGAATTATCAATATCTTCCTTATAAACATTTGCAACATCATTCGTATTGGTGTTTACTTCCCAAAGCCCTTGTCCATCAATACCAATAAGCATTATTGAATCGGATAAAGACTCAATGTCTAAAACAGGCTGAGCGGGCAATGAACACATATTCATTTTTTGAAACAAACTGTCTTGAAAATCATAAAAATATAATCCGCTGGATAAAGTTCCTATCCATAATTTGTTATTATGCTCATCGAAAAAAAGCCGGGAGATCTCAAGTTCAAAATCGTTGTATGGGTGTAAAAGTTCACTCTTCAGTGAATTAATATTAAAAAGGTAGAGGCCATCGCTTTTGGCAATTACAATCTCCCGATCGGAAAACCATTCTTCATTAAATACATTTTCGTAAGCAAAACTCACCAATTCCAGCTTGTCTTTATGATATTTGTAAAGGCCAAAACTTGAAGTAATCCACAAAGCGCCGGAATCATTATCAACAAGAATATCGCTCACAGTCATATGACTATTGTTCAGCACCTTGCCAATATTTACAAGCAACTCAAACCGGTCGGCTATCGGATTGTACGAAAAAATTTGTCCATTGTTTGTGTAAGCAAGAAAAACAGCATCAGTGTATACCAGATCAACACTCAATATGTTTACTGTTTCTAAAGGAAGTTGGTATATTTTATAGTTGTCATCGCCCGAAAGCCTGACAATTCCCATTTTGGAAGCTCCCCAAATAAAACCGTTTTGATCTTCACAAACCGAGTTTGCTTCGCGCATCGATATTCCGTACATCTTGTTAACATTGTAAAATTTAACATTTGATGCACCAACCGACATGAAAGCCAAAACAACGAAGAAAAAGATGAGCTTCTTCATGAAAATAGATTTGAGTATTTAGATATTAGACTTAAGACAAAAGACTTAAGACCGAAAGATAAGATAAGACAACATATCTATTGTCTTATCTCATGTCTCAAGTCTCATATCTCAAGTCTCATATCTCTGTACCAAAATATTATTTCTTCACCGAAAAACGATACTCGCAAACATGCTTATATGTTTCATCGGGCCTCAATGTTGTTGACGGGAACTGAGGCTTGTTGGGCGAATCGGGAAAGTGCTGTGTTTCAAGGCACAATCCGCTGCGATAACTGTAAGGAATACCACGCTTACCTATGGTACTTCCATCGATAAAATTACCCCCGTAAAACTGTATTCCGGGTTGATCGGTAAACACGTCCATCTGAATATTTGTAACAGGGGAATATAAAGTTGCTGCAAGTGCAACTTTTTCCTCAGTGTTATTCAACACCCAATTGTGATCATACCCACCACCATAAATCATTTGCGGGTGATCGCTATCTACCCTCTCACCAATAGGTGCAGGAGTTGTGAAATCGAACGGGGTTCCTTTCACATCAGCCAGTTCTCCTGTTGGAATAAGGCCTTCATCAACCGGAGTGATTTTATCGGCATTGATCATTAAAACATGGTCGTTTATGGTTTCTGTCCCCTCACCACTTAGGTTAAAATATGTATGATTAGTGAGGTTACAAACGGTTGCTTTATCAGTTGTTGCCGTATATTCAATGCGTAAACCATTTTTATCGGTTAACTCATAAACCATTGATATTTCAAGGTTTCCGGGATAACCCATTTCTCCATCAGCAGAATTATAAGTGAAAATAATTTTTGAACCACTTACCTGTTCAGCACCCCAAACTACATCAAAATAACCTTTTGGGCCTCCATGTATGTGATTAGGGCCATCGTTGGCCGGTAGTTTATATTGAACGCCACCGAGTTCAAATTTAGCATTGCCAATACGGTTACCATATCGCCCAATAGCAGCTCCGTAAAAACTCTCATTGGCAGGGTTCGTATAATCATCAAGGTTATCGTAACCAAAAGCTACGTCTAAAGGATTACCATTGGCATCGGGCACACAAATGGCAACAACACGGGCACCAAAATTGGTTACTTTTACACCCATACCATTATTGTTAACCATCGTGT
>JAQIDF010000012.1 GCA_027858145.1 Prolixibacteraceae bacterium
TGCTCATGGTTGTAAATATTATGTTGATGCAAAACAAATTTACAACCTATCGGGCGATGATTATTTTGTCGCCCGATTTTTTTTAATTTCCTGATTTATTTTTTGTCGGTCAGTAGTGAAATTATTTGATAAACTCATATAAAAAGGAACCCTTAACACAAAGACAATGATTACCAGATGTATGATTGTGGATGACGAACCACTTGCACGTGAAGTGGCTGCAGGCTACATTCGTAAAATAGACAGTTTGGTGCTTGTTTCATCATGCTGTAATGCCATCGATGCACATTCTGTTTTAAAAGAAACGCATGTCGATTTGATTTTTCTCGACATAAACATGCCCCAGATTTCAGGAATAGATTTTCTGAAATCAATATCATACCCGCCTAAAGTTATCATCATATCGGCACATAAAGAATATGCACTCGACGGCTTTGAACTCGACGTAGTTGATTATTTGCTAAAGCCTGTTCCCTTTCACCGTTTTCTTAAGTCGCTTGACAAATACCACAAAACAAGCCAAAACGAAAAGTCAGGTAAAGAACCTGAGACTAACAAAAAATACATATTACTTAAAGACAGCAAAAAAACTCTGAAAGTGATGGTTGAAGATATTGAATACATTGAAGCCATGGCCGAATATTGCCGCGTTTATACAACATTTCGTAAATTAACCCCCAAAATTCCACTTAGCAAACTTGAAGAAGAACTTGCAGAATCGGGCTTTATGCGCATTCATAAATCGTATCTGATACCACTAAAAAAAGTTACAGCTTTCACCTCTACAACGGTCGAAATTGAAAATAAAAAAGAGCTGCCCCTTGGCCGGAGTTACAAAGAATCGGTGGTGAAAGCCATTCAGCAAAGCATCGTGTAAAAAAATACAGTGCCTGCTAAATTTTGTTCACCATTACCTTGTAGGTTGGGTCTTCAATTACATTCACATCAATAATGTTTTCAGCATTCTGCAGCAACTTACGGCAATCTGGGCTCAGGTGTTTCAGGTGAAGCTTTTTACCCGCTTTCTGGTAGCGCTCTGTTATTTTATTGAGTGCTTCGATGGCCGACATGTCGGCAACACGGCTTTCCCGGAAGTCGATGATCACCTCGTCGGGGTCGTTTTGTACATCAAACTTATCGTTGAAAGTCGATATCGAACCAAAAAACAGGGGGCCGTATAGTTCGTAATGCTTAATGCCTTCGCGGTCGATGCTTTTGCGTGCTCTGATACGCTTGGCATTATCCCAGGCAAAAACCAGTGCCGAAATAATCACCCCAATGATAACGGCCAGCGCCAAATTGTGAAGGAAAACGGTTACAAGGGTTACCATTGCCATCACGAAAATATCCGATTTGGGCATTTTGTTAACCGTACGCAGGCTTGCCCACTCAAAAGTACCAATAGCAACCATAATCATCAGGCCGGTGAGGGCAGCCATAGGCACTTGTTCGATTAAGCCCGAGCCAAACATTACAAAAACAAGCAACATAATTGATGCAACAATACCCGAAAGCCTTGCCCGGGCACCGTTCGATATGTTAATCAAGCTTTGCCCAATCATGGCACAACCGCCCATCCCTGAGAAAAAACCGGATATAATATTTGCCGTACCCTGCGCTACAGCTTCTTTGTTGCCACTACCCCGGGTTTCGGTAATCTCGTCAACAATGTTCATTGTTAGCAGGCTCTCAATTAATCCCACGCCGGCAACAATGGCTGCATAGGGCAGAATAATCATTAACGTTTCTAAGGTATATGGAATTTGGGGAATGTTAAACGGCGGAAAACCACCTTCGATGGATGCAATATCGCCAACCGTTTTGGTATCGATACCCAGCATAGCCACCAGACCGAAGACGACCAGTATTGCCGTTAACGAGGCTGGTACAACTTTGGTTAATTTGGGCATGCCCCAAATAATAAACATGGTTAGAAGAACCAGCCCCAGCAACATATATAAAGGTGAACCACTCAGCCATGAACCGTCGGTGCCTTTAAACTGACCAAGTTGCGACATGAAAATAATAACTGCCAGGCCGTTTACAAAGCCATAAACAACAGGTTGCGGAACCAGCCTTATCAGCTTTCCAAGGCGAAGTATACCGGCAGCGGCTTGAATGATACCTGCTAAAATCACCGTTGCAAAGATATACTCAACACCATGTGTTTTTGCTAAAGCAATAATAATAATGGCAACTGCACCGGTAGCACCCGATATCATGCCCGGCCGTCCTCCAAGTACCGATGTTACAAGCCCCATTACAACAGCAGCATACAATCCGGTTAGAGGCGAAAGACCGGCAATTAGGGCAAACGCAACTGCTTCGGGCACAAGTGCCAGGGCTACTGTTATGCCAGATAATACTTCAGTTTTGTAATTAATTTTGGCGCTAAAATCGAATAGTCTGAGAATCTGCTTCATGTTTTTGCGTTTTTGTTGTAATGACATTTATTATTCTGGTTATATTTTTTTCAGAACAACCACCCAATGTGTTTTATAACATATTTTGAGCGTGCGAAAATAGAATTAATTCATTTAAAGTTATTCTTTTTGATTTGCCAGGGCGAATGATTTAACATTAGCGTTATTGTAGAAAAGCAATGGCATCAAATAACTTCTTATAAACATTTCCTGAAAGCAAGTTTTAACAAACATTTAAAAAGTACGGGAATGTAGCTACATGCTCGGCTCCTGTTAATTTGTTTGAAAGTATCGAAAACAGGCTGACAAAAGCCGGTGACAAAGTCATATTCGCCTCATCGGGTGCAGGCGAAAATCACATTTGTGTTATTATGGAATTATGTAAGACATTGATTGAAAATGTCTTAAAAAATAGTTATCAATCTTCAAAAAAATAACATCAGCTATGTTGGGGTTAATAATGCTGTTAATATTTGTGAGTATGCCCTGGGCTGCATTTTTTGTGGCCGATAAAGGGTTTATTCATGTGTGGTGGGCAATTCCTTTCTGCTTTATATTCATCTTCACAGTATTTTATCTTATTTTACGGCTTATTCGCACTCCTTTGAGAAACCTTTCAGAAAAGGTGAATGAAATATCGGAGGGCAATCTCAATGTCAATTTTTCAAATATTAACATCAAAGGGGATAATGAGATTGCTGAAATATCTAAAGCAATCATTCAGCATGCCGATAAAATCAGGGAGATTATCAATGATGTAAAAACAACCTCGATTAGTCTTGAGACTTCCAGTAGTGAAGTTAATCAAAGTTCACAGATACTTTCGCAGACAGTAAGTGAACAGGCTGCATCAACCGAAGAGATATACTCGTCAATGGAACAAATCATTTCTCATATTAAACAAAACAACGATAATGTTTTGAAAACAAATGATAATACCGGTGCCATTAAAGAGCAACTCACAACAATGCAAGGTGTAATGACTGCCACTCAAACAGAGAAGAACTTTGCAGAAACATCAATGCAGATTCAAAGCATACTTGATTCTATTAATGATATTGCTGTAGCTTCTGAAGAACAAAACACAGGGGCAACACAAATTAATTCTGCTATTGAGGAATTAAATGCAACAATTCAAAACACAGCATCATCAATTGAAGAACTGGCGCAGACAGCAGAAGTGTTAAATTCTTATGCGGAAAAGCTGAATAAATCGATGGATTTTTTTAAGGTTTAAGGTTGATTAAACAGTGAATATGTATCTTTGATGCATGGCTAAAACGAAAACAATATATGTATGCCAGGGTTGTGGCGCAACGGCTCCAAAATGGACCGGTAAATGTCAAAGTTGCGGCGAGTGGAACACTGTTGTAGAAGAGGTTGAAGTGGTTGGGAAAAACAAAAACCTGGCTACTATTGTGTCGCGCAACCTCGACAAGCCTCAACAATTGAGTGAGATTGTTACCGGCAAAACCGAGCGCTTTTCAACATCGAATGATGAGCTTGACCGTGTGTTGGGCGGCGGCCTCGTGGCGGGTGCCATGATTCTTCTTGGCGGGGAACCCGGAATCGGGAAATCGACCCTGGCACTGCAAGTTGCGCTTAGCATACAGGATAAAATCGTTTTGTATATTTCGGGTGAGGAAAGCCTTGAGCAAATCAAACTTCGCTCTACACGCTTATCGGGCGACAATAATTCCTGCCTGTTTTTAAGTGAAACATCGCTCGAAAACATACTGGTACAAATCGACCAGATTAAGCCCGACGTGTTGGTTATCGATTCAATACAAACGGTAAGCACAGAGCTCATTGAATCGAGTGCCGGCAGTATCTCGCAAATACGCGAATGCACAACCGGCCTCATGAAAAAAACCAAAAGCCTCTCCATTCCGTCCATTCTTATCGGCCACATCACCAAAGAAGGAAGTATTGCCGGCCCTAAAGTGCTGGAGCACGTTGTTGACACGGTGCTGCAATTTGAGGGCGACCGCAATTTTATGTACCGCATACTACGGGCCAGTAAAAACCGCTTTGGTTCAACCAACGAGATGGGCATTTACGAGATGAACCACGACGGCTTACGACAAGTGAGCAACCCGTCGGAACTTCTTATTAACAGTGATCACCAGGGGTTAAGCGGCACAGCGGTGGCCGCGGCCATCGAAGGTGTAAGGCCTTTCCTTATCGAAGTGCAGGCGCTGGTAAGTTCGGCGGCTTATGGTAACCCGCAACGCTCATCAACCGGTTTCGACCTGCGGCGCATGAATATGCTGCTTGCTGTGCTCGAACGCCGGGCAGGTTTTAAACTCATTAGTAAAGATGTGTTCCTGAACATTGCCGGTGGTATCAAAATAGCTGACCCTGCCATCGACCTGGCATTAATCTGTGCCGTGCTGTCATCAAATTTCGACCTGCCCATCGATTCGAATGTTTGTTTTGCAGGCGAAGTTGGACTAACGGGGGAAGTACGTTCCGTAAGTCGTGTGGAACAACGCATAAGTGAAGCCGCGAAACTTGGATTTGCCATTATTTTTATACCCTTTTCTAACAAGGGTATTCACGATAAAAAATACGATATCGAAATTGTGCGCGTTAAAAATGTTGGTGAAACCTTGCGCCGCTTATTTAAAAACAACTAATATTTGCATAATGAAGTTTAAAATAATCATAACATCGTTGTTGTTTGTTCTTGTTCTGTCTTCGTGCCAGCGCGACCCATTGCCAAAAAATGCAATAGAACGAGACAAATACATCGGGGTGTTGGTAGATGTTCATATCGCACAGGCTTTGTACACCGACAGGCTACGCATAAACATTGACAGTATTGAGTCGGAACCGCTCTATATGTCGGTGCTCGATAAACATGGTGTAACCGAAGATGAAATGGCTGCTACAACCCGCTTCTATACCCGTAACCCGCGAAAATTCGATAAAGTGTATGCCGAAGTGTTATCGCAAATCAGCTTAAAGCTTGAAGAGGGTAAAGAGGAAAAAGAGAATATACAGATAAATAAATAGCAGGAAGGCGATTGAAAGCAATAGGAAGCAGTTGAGGACAGTTGGAAGCAACAGTTTTTTGATACATTCTGATTAATAGATTATAGACATCAGATAATAGATTCATAGAATCGTGTAAAGCGTTTTCTCTACGATAATTACATTTTTAAAATAATAGTCTAAAAAAAACTCTCTTTAATCACTCAAGAACAGCCGTTCGTCAAAAAGTATGACAAAAGTCACTTAAAGATTTGTGTTTACCCCCCCCTTATTATGTTTGTTGCTACCAAACTAAAAAACCATTAAAATGTACTTGAATGATAAGTTTTACGTCATTGAAAAAATGACCCGCCTGATAGAATTTAAAGCAACCGGTACGTCCGATGAATTTGCTGCAAAATTGGGGATATCACGAAGTCAGTTGTTTATCGAACTTTCCAGGTTGAAGAGTATGGATGCAGATATT
>JAQIDF010000022.1 GCA_027858145.1 Prolixibacteraceae bacterium
GTTCTTAAACGATTCAAAATTGACGATAATAGCACCGCTATATGAGGAGATTTTGAAGAAGTGTAAGGGCTCAAGACAAAAAAACATCCCGAAGGATAAAACTTAAACAGTTTCTTAAACTATTTTTGCAAAAAATAAGAACATCATGCGAATAGATATACTTACCATATTTCCTGAAATATTTGACGGTCCCTTCAACATGTCGATGCTCAAAAGAGCCCAGGAAAAGGGCATTGCTGAATTACACCTTCACAACATACGCGACTATTCTACCGACAAACAAAAATCGGTTGACGATTATGCGTTTGGTGGTGGCGCCGGTATGGTTATGATGATTCAGCCCATTGAAGACGTAATACTAAAATTAAAATCGGAGCGCAACTACGATGAAATCATTTACATGACACCGGATGCCAACGTTTGGAATCAAAAAATGGCCAATCAACTTTCAATGACCGATAACATCATTATTCTATGTGGCCACTACAAAGGTGTCGATCAACGAATACGCGACCACTACATTACCCGTGAAGTATCGATTGGAGACTATGTGCTTACGGGCGGCGAACTGGCTGCCGCAGTTGTGGTTGACAGCATTGTACGACTGATCCCCGGTGTTTTATCTGACGAAACATCAGCACTTACCGATTCTCACCAAGACGGACTGCTGAGCCCGCCAGTGTATACACGCCCATCTGATTATAATGGTTGGAAGGTACCAGAGGTATTGCTTTCGGGCAACACAAGGCTCGTTGAAGAGTGGCGTGAAGACAAAGCGATTGAACTCACAAAAAAAATTCGTCCTGATTTACTCTAAAAATAAAAGTTGTTGGGTAGTTTGAATTCTAAACTCTATTTTTGCGCCTTAAAATTTACATCCATGAGTTTCAAAAGCGAAATCGAACGTCGAAAAACATTTGCCATTGTTAGTCACCCCGATGCGGGTAAAACCACACTTACCGAAAAATTATTACTTTTTGGGGGCGCCATTCATGTTGCCGGTGCTGTGAAAAGTAATAAGATTAAAAAAACAGCCACATCCGACTTTATGGAGATTGAGCGCCAGCGTGGTATATCGGTTGCTACATCGGTAATGGGTTTTGAATACAACGGCTACAAGGTAAATATTCTCGACACACCGGGTCACCAGGATTTTCAGGAAGACACCTTTCGTACCCTCACCGCAGTTGACAGCGTTATCATCGTTATTGACGCTGCGAAAGGCGTAGAGCCACAAACCGAAAAACTCATGAGTGTATGCCGCATGCGCAAAACCCCGGTAATCGTGTTCGTTAATAAAATGGACCGCCCCTCGGAAGATACGTTCATGCTGCTCGAAGAAATTGAAAAACAATTGCAAATTGCCACCCGCCCACTTAGCTGGCCTATTAACAGTGGACCCGATTTTAAAGGAGTGTATAATCTTTTTAATTCAAGCCTGCAACTTTTTAATCCTAATGTTCAGGAAGTTGAAAAAAACATTGCTTTCGATAACCTTGATGATGAAGAACTTGAAAATTGGATAAGCACTAAAGATGCTGAAACGTTACGTGAAGACGTAGAGCTTATTGAAGGTGTTTATCCTGAATTTGATGAAAAAGCATACAAAAATGGCGACCTTGCCCCTGTATTTTTTGGAAGTGCCCTTTATAATTTCGGCGTACAGGAGTTGCTCGATTCATTTTTACGAATCGCACCCACCCCACTCCCAAGCAAATCAGCCGAGCGGGTTGTTGATCCATATGAAGAAGCTTTTAGCGGATTTGTTTTCAAGATACACGCTAACATCGACCCCAACCACAGGAGCCGCATCGCTTTTGTGAAAATCTGTTCAGGAAAATTCGAACGCAATAAAGTGTATAAGCATACGCGGCTCAATAAACAATTCCGCATTTCGCAGCCCACAGCTTTTATGGCTTCTAAAAAGGAAACAGTTGATGAAGCTTATCCCGGTGATATTATAGGTATACCCGACACCGGAAATTTTATTATTGGAGATACACTATCTGAAGGTGAAGATTTGCATTTTAAAGGTCTGCCAAGTTTTTCTCCGGAAATGTTCCGCTACATCGAAAATGCTAACCCCATGAAATCGAAGCAACTCGAAAAGGGTATCGACCAACTCATGGACGAGGGTGTGGCGCAGTTGTTTACCAGCCAGCTCAACAACCGGAAGATTATTGGATGTGTAGGACAACTACAGTTTGAGGTCATTCAGTATCGACTCGAACATGAATATGGTGCCAAATGTCGTTTCGAACCGATACAAATGTATAAAGCATGTTGGATAGAAAGCGATAATCCTGAACGTATCGAAGAATTTAGAAAACGAAAAGTACAACGCATGGCCACTGACAAACAAGGCCGTAACGTATTTATGGCTAATTCTCCATTCATTTTACAAATGGCACAGCAGGATTTCGATGATATTAAATTCCATTTTACATCCGAATTTTAAAAGGTATTGTTATACAACACATAAAAATTCATTTGACCCCCTATTTTTATAAAAATGGCACCATTTTTTAATTCATCTTTTTTCCTATATTTGCAATGTGTAATATTTACGCATTAAATAATATAAAGATGTCTAAAATAATACCCAACATTTCAGTTGACTGTGTCATATTCGGTTTTGATTTTAATAAATTAAATGTACTTTTAGTAGAACGCAAGCTTGAAGACGAGAAGTCCAAAGAAACTTTGATTGACGACTGGACATTAATTGGTTACCACATTTACGAAGAAGAAGATACCGACTCGGCAGCAAAACGCATTTTAAAGAAACTCACAGGTTTAGACCATATTTACCTTGAACAGTTTGAGGCATTTGGTGAAGTTTATCGTATAAATGACCCGAAAGACAAACTCTGGCTCAAATATCAAAGTGAAAGGTTCAGTGAACGGATTGTCACCATTGGTTACTTTTCACTAATCAACAGCACATCGGTTTCGTTGTCGTTACATGAACGCAATGTAAAATGGTTTCCACTGAACGACCTGCCTGAATTGGGATTTGACCACAATAAAATACTTAACAAAGGGCTCGAACGGTTAAGAGACAAAATGCGCTCAGAACCCATTGGCTTTGAACTACTTCCTGGAAAATTTACCATTTCACAACTTCAAAGGCTCTACGAAGAAATATTAGGGACAAAATTTGACCGTCGTAATTTCCGGAAAAAAGTTTTGCAAATGAAATATGTAATTCCGCTTGATGAAAAACAAAAAGGGGTGAAACACAAGCCTGCTCAATTATTCATATTTAGCCGCGAAGTATATGAAAAAACAAAAACCGAGCGTTTTGATTTTTCTATTTAAATAACCATTTAACCAATATAACATGAACCGCGTTAACCAAAAACTAAAATTCACCGAAAAAATTGGCTATGCGCTCGGAGACGGGGCAGCAAATATAGCCTGGCGGGGAGTAGCTACCTTCCTTTTTGTTTTCTATACCGATGTATTCGGGTTGAATCCTGCAGCAGTTGGTCTTTTGATGTTAATTGCCCGATCGAGCGATGGGGTTAGTGATGTATTGATGGGTATAATTGGAGATCGTACCAATTCAAGATGGGGGAAATTCCGTCCCTGGATTTTATGGTCCGCCATCCCACTTGGTGTCATGCTGTCGTTACTTTTTACCAGTCCTGACCTTAGTCCAACCGGAAAAATTATCTACGCTTATACAACGTACATTATTTTCACCTTGGTTTACACAGCCAACAACATACCTTATGGTGCATTAATGGCAGTTATGACCGGCGACGACAAAGAACGGACCAGTATTGGATCGTACCGGATGGTGGGAGCATTTGCCGGTGGAATGTTAGTACAAGGAGCTCTTCTCCTTTTGGTTTCAACTTTTGGCGACATCAATCCGACCATTGATGTTCAGAAAATAGAAAATGAAAAATATGAAATTGTGGTTTCCACGCCCGAAAATGTTGAAAATGTAAACATAAAAACGGAAGACGAGATTGCCACATTTGTATGGGCTGACCCTGAAATGGCCGACAGTGTTAATGTACCTACAAAAGGCAAAAGCTTCTCGATGGAAGCCAACGAAGAATATACATTTATTGTAGATGGTGAACCTGAATTAAATAAAAGTAAAATATTCATTATTGACCAAAAAGAAGGATACAGCAAGTCAATCTATTTGATGTCGGTTATACTTGTACTTTCTCTTATCATAACCTTTTATTCGACCCGGGAACGGATAACACCACCCAAAACTCAAAAATCAGACCTAAAAAAGGACATTAAAGACCTGATAAGGAACAAACCCTGGGTTATCTTACTGGTTATAGGACTGTTATTCAACGTTTACAATTCTATAAAGCAAGGTATTGTTGTCATTTATTTCACACACTACCTCCACAATCAACTAATGGCCGGTACATATTTGGTTTCACTTATGGTTGCCTCGATAGCCGGGGCGATGGCTACCTCGTGGCTGAGTAAACGCCTGGGTAAACGAAAACTTTTTATTTATGCATTAATTTTCTCCGGAGTGGTAAATGCATTGTTCATCTTTTGCGGGGCAGACAATACGCTTAGCATCTTTGCAATTGGTACCATCTCTGAATTTGCAGCTGCCATCTTCCCAACGCTGTTCTTTGCCATGCTGGGCGATGCTGCCGATTATTCAGAATATAAAAATGGACGCCGTGCAACAGGACTTATTTATTCTGCCGGATCATTTTCAACAAAATTCGGAGGTGGTGTGGCCGGAGCAATTATTGGTTTTGTGCTTGCTGCTTACAGTTACGACGGACAAGATCAGGCAGCCATACAAGGTGCTATCCCGGGTATTATAATGCTAATGAGCTGGATCCCAACAATTATTGCTCTTATAGCGGCTTTCCTTATGAAATTTTACCCGCTCGATCAGGATAAACTAAACGAAATTACCATTGAATTAAACAATCGCAGAGACGATGAAAATGCTTTAGCAAATAATTAAAACATTAAGATATTATATTATGAAACGAACATGAACTTTTTTAATCAAAAGTTCGCCAAAGGCAATGATTAAAAGAAGTTCATGTGAGAGCGAAGCGGTTCCATACGTTCTCAAATTTAGAATTAAGCTATGGAA
>JAQIDF010000024.1 GCA_027858145.1 Prolixibacteraceae bacterium
TTACGGTGTAGTCACCACCTGTTGTGTATGTATGCGAAGTGTTTTCTCCTGTGTCGGTGCTATCATCACCAAAGTCCCAGGTGTAACTGGTTGCAATGTCGTAATCCGACTGAAATGAAGCTTCAAAAGTTGTGGAACCCGCCGATAAACATCCATAAGTGTTTCCGCCAACCGTAAACGATGCTGTAGGTTTATTTAATGTAACCTGTTTGGTTGTAGTTGACGTGCACCCGCTTGAGCTGGTGGCTTCAAGCATAATGTTGTATGTGCCGGGACTGCTGAAAGTGTGGGAAAAAATCGTTGTGTTTTGCGATAGTAGTGTATTTGAACCGGCATTAACCTGGTACCATTTTCGAGATGTAATGTTGCTGCCAAGACTGGTGTTCGAGTCGTCTGAAAATTTCACGGGAAATTCGTCATTTGTGCAATTGTACGATGTTGTAAAATCAAAATCGGGATTTACACGGTCAATGCTGGTTTGTTTTGTAATGCTTCGCCGACAACCGTCATCAAATATTGTGGTTAGCGTTATACTTTTTGAACCATGGGTTGAAAAAGCATATTTGAAATTTTTGCTATTGCTTTCTATGCTTCCATCATCTCCGATGTCCCAGCTATAACCAATGGCTGTGCCTGATGCCTGGGCCGACAGATAAATTGTATCATTAACACAGTAGTAGCTGTCGATAGAGAAATCAGCTGTGTTGTTGCTGTTGAAAGAGACGGTATCTTTGTATGGTTCAGAAATACATCCATTCTCTGATTCGCTGACAAGAACAACTTCGTAAATACCGTGAGAGGTAAACTCATAGCTAATGGTGTCATTGTTCGATGAAATAGAGTTACCATTTATTGACCATTCGGAGCTTTTTATCGTGGAGTTTTCAACAGTTGAAAGGTCATAGAAATAGGTTTCCGAAGGCTCGCAGTTGTTGTTTTTTTTGAACGTGAAATAAGTATCCGGACTATCATAAACTTCAAAATGGTCATTGGTTAATTTAGTTCCCTGACACCCATTTTCATCGGTTACTTCAAGTATCGTTTTATAAATGCCGCCTTGCAAGTCTTCAATTGTTGTACTTTCCGACAGTGTCGAAACAGCATCGTGCTTTTCAAAAAAATACCAATTGTAATATGTTTCAGAACCGCCCGAAATGCTGCCTACATCCTGATCGTTAATGCTTTTTCCTGTCACATAAACCGGCGAGCCGGTTGATTGCACTGTAATGTCGTATGGTTCACAACCGGTGTTGGTGATTTCATTTGCTTGTGGCTCGGGGCGGGGATATATTTTTATTGTTTCGGTGTGGGAGTATTCTTCATTGACTGTCCCCTGATTTATTGTCAGGGTAATCGTATAAGTTCCGGCTTTATTATATATTGCCGAAGGATTTTTGCTGGTTGAGGTATTACCATTTCCTAAAACCCAGTTGTAGCTGCTGGCATCTTTCGATTTATTGGTAAAATTAACCAGCCGGTAACCGCAGCCCATTTGATAGTTCATGGTAAATGCAGCATATGCATTTTCTGAGTGTGCTGTTATTGAAAAGCTGGTGCTTGCATTTGCAGTTCCGTCGCTTGCACTAACCGAAATATTTGATGTTCCGGCAGAAGGCGTGCCGGATAATGTGCGGGATGATGAATTAAACGAGAGCCATGAAGGTAAACTGCCGGTACTGATGGTCAGTGGGTCGCCGTTTTCATCCTGAAAGGCATCGGATGGTATGGTGTACGAGAATGCAGAGCCTGCCTCGCAGTGCTGATTGGGGATGCCCCTATTTAGCACTGGTGGAAGGTTTTGTGATAATGAAATTTCAGGAAGAATAAGCAATGATAATGCTATAAAAATCCACCTGATTTTATACCAGTTTGAACACCCACACAGTTTCATTTAAATATTTTTATACGTTTAATCAAATTCCGCAACGCTGATTAAACGATATATTTGTTAATGTGCACAGAAGCTGTTAATTCTAAATTAATTAAGAGAAAGCTAAAATATAAAAATCTGTTGAAGTGTTATAACTTTTGTGCTTTTTAATTGGTGTAGAACAAAAAATAATTAATTACTAATGTTTCGCAGTTGTCTTATGACCTCAATCTTAATAATTATTTACCTACCTTATCATCACATAGAATTAACGAACTTTAGATTCTATACAGATCACAAATAATTGCTGAGCCTGCATTGTGTACTAATTGTTTTGGAAAACCTTCTTAAAGAATTTTCCCTGAGTGGTAGGGGTGAAATCCCAGTCAGAGAATAGCATTGGCGACCAGTCGGGGTCGAAAACCCACAAAACGTAAGATATGCCGTGTTTGTCGCAGTATTCGGTAATGGCTTCGCCATAAGAATCGTCGCTTATTACCGGAATGTGTGCCCCGGGTTCTCCTTCTAAACAATAGCCTATTTCGGTAAGGACCAATGGGTATTTTTCAGCAACATAGCCCCAGTCTTCTGTCCATTTTTCGTCCCATGGTTGTTCAACCTTTTGGGGGTAGGGATGGCTAACGTAAGCTATATTTTCTGCATCTACCGGGTTGTCTTTTACAGGCTTTAAGTCATAGGCCCAGTTAAAGCCTGAAACCAGTGGTATAGTTTCAGCATTGTTGTCACGGATGATTTTAATCATTTTTTCGTGTAACGATTTCAGTTCGTCCCAGCTGAAATCTCCCAATTCACCGTGGATGGTAGTAGGTTCGTTGTACAATTCGAAAAAGGCAACCGTTGGATTATCTCCGTATCTTTTTGAGATAAGGTTCCAGAATTCAAACGTTTCTTCTTTTGTTGTGAGGTAAATATCACGCATGAATTGTTCGGTTTTTAAATTACCGATAATGTGCCAGTCGATTATAACGTGCATGTCATTTTTTTCAGCCCATTTAATTCCTTTGTCGAGAAGTTTCATGTAGCCTTCTGCTCCATGTTTTCTCCATTCGGGTGGGTGCACCGGGAAACGTACAATGTTAGCGCCCCATGCCTTCATTTCTTCGAAGTAAGCTTTGTTCCAGTGTTCGTCTTCAAGGAGTTTGTCGGGGTCGCTTGCGTTTAGGCCTTTAAAAACAACTGTTTCACCTTTTTCGTTTGTGAATTTGTTGCCTTCAACTTTTATCCGGTCAGGTTTATTGCCAGCAGATAAAAGCATGGTGGTAAAAATCAGGAATAGTGTAAAAATTTTTCGTCTCATAAAAATATGTTTATAACAGGTTAATTTTGACAAATGTATGGTTTTTGTCGGTGTAAATATTTCGCACATTGTAATTATGATGTATTACGCATGAAATGTGCTATCAATTTAGCGTTTGAGATATTGTTTAAATTGTTATAGATTTTTTCTTCAATAAAAAAAGCCCGGTGGAAAACCGGGCCTTTTTGGTTGATTTAGTTACTTATTGGTTCGTTAAATAATTATTCTTCGGCTTGCTCTTCTTCGTAAGCTTTAAGAAGTTCTTGCTGTACATCAGAAGGAACTTTGTCGTAGGCATCAAATTCAAAAGTAAACCAGCCGCGTCCACCAGTGAGAGAGTTGAGCGAAGTAGTATAGTTACTCATTTCTTTCAGCGGTACTTTGGCTGAGATTTTTTCATAACCTTTATCGCTGCCCATGCCCATAATGATGGAGCGACGTCCCTGTAAATCACTCATCACATCGCCCATGCGTTCACTAGGGGTATATACATCAAGGTTGTAAATCGGTTCAAGAATTTTTGGGTCTGCATTTTTAAATGCGGTGCTGAATGCATGTCGTCCGGCCAGTTTAAACGAAATTTCGTTTGAGTCAACCGGGTGCATTTTACCGTCGTAAATGCATACTCGTATATCGCGGGCATACGAACCGGTTAGCGGTCCTTCTTCCATTTTTTCCATAATTCCCTTCAGGATTGCCGGATGGAAACGGGCATCGATAGAGCCTCCCACAATGCAGTTGCAGAACACCAGTTTACCGCCCCATGGTAGTTCGTGTTCTTCCGTTCCGCGTAATGAAACCTGCCAATCTTTACCGTCAATTTTAAAATGTTTAGGAGCGGGCATGTCTTCTTCATATGGTTCGATAATCATATGTACCTCGCCAAACTGGCCTGAACCACCTGATTGTTTTTTGTGACGATAGTCTGACTGAGCCGCTTTTGTAATGGTTTCCCGATATGGAACCTTTGGTGTTTTATATCCGATTTCAATTTTATATTCATTGTCGAAGAACCATTTTATTACATTGAGGTGATATTCACTTTGAGCCTGAACGATAAGTTGCTTTAGTTCTTTCGAGAAATTTACAATAAAAGATGGATCTTCGTCGCGAAGACGGTGC
This sequence comes from Prolixibacteraceae bacterium, assembly GCA_027858145.1. Lineage (GTDB taxonomy): Bacteria > Bacteroidota > Bacteroidia > Bacteroidales > Prolixibacteraceae > Roseimarinus. The sequence goes on from JAQIDF010000024.1 coordinate 4,311, forward strand.
AAACCTTCTCCAACTTTTTCTTCGTCTGCCTCGCTTAATGCTTTTATGGCAACTGTGGTAAGCGGTTTTGGGAATTCAACAGGAGCAAATTTATAGTCGGCATCTTTCGTGCTCAGCGTGTGATTAACTTTGGTTTCTTTAAGTTTCACGGTTGCGCCTATATCACCGGCAACGATTTCTGAAACCTTTGTGCGGTTTTTTCCTGCAACAGTGTATAGTGTTGACAGCCGCTCTTTATTAGAACGCGAAGTGTTAATGAGATCCATGCCTTCTGAGATTTTACCACTCATCACTTTGAAGTAAATAACTTCACCAATGTGTGGCTCCAGACTCGTTTTGAAGACAAACATAGATGCCGGGCTGTCTGTATCCATTTTAACATCTTTGCCGTTTAATTCTTCACGCATTGGATATTCGTTAGGCGCCGCTACGATATTAATTATAAATTCGATTAAACGGCGAATGCCCATATCTTTTTTGGCGCAAGTACAAAAAACAGGCATTAATGTGCTGTCTTTCATTCCGAGTTTCATTCCCTGGCGCATTTCGTCTTCGGTAAGCGTGCCTTTGTCGAAGTATAGCTCCATTAAAGCTTCATCGTTTTCGGCTGCTTTTTCTACCAATTCATTATGTAGTTCGTCGGCTTTATCTTTTTCTGATTCAGGGATGTCAATAATTTCAGGTTCACCACCATCGGATCCCCATTGGTACATTTTCATTTTAAGAACGTCAACAACCTGGTTAAATTCGTTGCCTGGATTAACAGGATATTGTACAATTGTCATGCGGCCACCGAAACGGGCTTTGCCTTCTTCTAATATTTTATCAAAATTGGCATTTTCGTGATCTAACCCATTTGCAATTGCGATAACGGGTTTGTTAAGTTTGTCGGCAATACGCATTGAGCTCTCGGTTCCTGCACCAATGCCATCTCCGGTGTTAATAACGCAAACTGCTGTGTCGGTAACACTGAGCGAAGAAGTTACAGCGCCGGCAAATGCTTTCATTCCCGGCGTGTCGATGATGTTAATTTTGTGGTCTTTGAATTCAGTGTAAAGGAGTGTAGAAAATACGGAGTTTTCAAAGTCGTGTTCAATGTCGGTGTAATCGGAGGCTGTGTTTTTTGACGTTACTTCACCTCTGCGGTTTATGATACCACCCTCGAAGAGCATCGCTTCGGCGAGGGTGGTTTTCCCGGCGCCGGCGTTTCCAATTAAGGCGATGTTTCTAATCTGTTCTGTTTTATAAGTTTTCATTATCTGTATTTTTATTGGTTATTTTATGATTTGTTCGTTCAGTTTTTAATATTTATTAGTTTATAGGATCGGTGACATACCTGTATATTCAGTGATTATAGCCGTTTTTTAAAGAGGGAATACCAAAATTAGTAATAATTTGATAACAAACAAATGTTGGGTGGTTAAAGTATGTTTAAAGGAAAACGGGTGATGGAATTTGTTGCCATCACCCGTTTTAAGGAGAAATATTTTAATGAAATTATTCAAATGCGGTTCGCCGCCTCTTGTTTATGCTGCTACAGTTACAAACATATTAAGGAAGGTTAACCAAATAAGCCCCATTCCAAAATTGGCCGCAATTCCTCCAAATCCTATTATGGCCGATGAAGAGATAAATGTTGCGCCATATGAAACAGCCATTACAAACGGATGTATTTGTCGTCCCGCTATCAGGTAATCGCTGCTGGTTTTGGTTTGACGATATCCTCTTATGCCCAGGTACGTGAGCGATAAAAGATATATCAATACGATTAATCCAAGCGTAAAGGTATTCATAGTTAATTGGTTGGTTTTTTTTATGCCTCGTCTTCTTTTATTTTTAACTCTTCTTTTTCCCACTTAATGTCTTCATCAAGTGGTTGATCTTTGTCGTTTCCTCCTTTGTTCCAGTTGATAATGCCATAAACCACGGCAAATATTA
>JAQIDF010000096.1 GCA_027858145.1 Prolixibacteraceae bacterium
AACAATTTCTGCAATAATTGATAAAACAGATATTGATAGTAAAATTGGTCTCATTTTTTCGACCCATATTGACATAGGTGGAACAAAAGCTGTTGCATAAGCAAAATATGGAATACGTACCTTGTTGAATATCAGTGATAATAAAAACACCAATTACTGATTATAAGCTAATTACAAAAAACTCCGAAAGTTGAGTTAAGATAATTTGCAATCAAGATTAAGATAATTTGCAATCAAGATTAAGATAATTTGCAGTCTGGGTTCAAATTTATGTTTTGAAGGTTAGTTACTGAAACAACTGCGTTATGCCAAATTTTTCTGCATCTGACAACATCACCTCTTCGTCCGTTTTTGTTTTAAATCCTTCTGCAGCTTCAAGTACTTTTTTCATTAATTTGATATCGCCTGATGTGTTGAGGAAAACATCTTCGTTGCCCAGTACCCAATGTACGGCGTGTTTTATAGCCTCATCATCTGTTAGCGGGCTGTACCAAACATTATGCGGATTAGTATTGCCTGTATTTTGCCCCTTTGCAATTGCTTTGATGGTTTGTACGGCAATGTTTCGTTTTTTGCACTCGTTGAGCAACTGATTAAAACCGGCGGCATATTGTTCATTTTGCATCATGGTGAAATTGTAGGGGAGGAGCACCGAGTCAAAATCAAACTTTTCAATGCTTTTCAGGTGCATATCGGGTATGGAAACACCATGACCGGTTACACCGAGATAGCTTACCAGGCCTTCATCGCGGGCTTCAACAAATGCTTCAAGGGCACCGCCCTCGTTCATGGCTGTTTCCCATTCTGTAGGGTCAGCCAGTAGATGCATTTGCCACAGGTCGAGATGGTCGGTTTTAAGTTTGTCCAACGACTGGTGTAATTCTTCTTTGGCTTCTTTTTTTGTTCGTTTGTCGGTTTTGGTGGCCAGGAAAAATTTATCACGATAGTGTTTCATCCACGGTCCTAGTCGCTGTTCAGAATCACCATAATTTGCCGATGTGTCGATATGGTTTATGCCGTGTTCGAGCACAATTTCAAGTGCTTGTTCTGCTTCCTTTTCGCTTGCAGTGCTAAGAGCAAATGCGCCAAATATTGTGCGGGTGCTTAAATGCCCGGTTCTGCCAAATTCTTTCTTATGTATCATTGTTTGTAGCGTTTACTTTTTTCCGGCCCACTTAATGGCGCCGATTAAATGTTTTTGAAATAACTCGTTCAGGTACAATTCACTCTCATGACCCAACGCGGTTTGAAATACGCGGCCTTTTCCAACATTTTTGTACCAAACCAGCGGGTGGTCTCCCATGCGCTGGTCAACGCCCTCAAACCAGCGGTTGTCATCAACCTCGTAACTGCTTTCGTCAATCGACATCAGCACATGAACATCGTTGCGCGGGTTGCGGTCAAAACTGTACCATTCATCATCAATTACCCATACTGAATCAGGGAAATGTGCTGTTGACGGGTGGTTGCGGTCTTCGATTATGACTTTTCCCGACTGCACTGGCGGGTGACCGGTAAAATAGGCGCCAATGGCATTTTCGTACCATGGCCAGTCGTTTTCGGTTACGGTGCCCGAGTGAATGGCAACGAATGCGCCGCCGCTTTCAATGTAGTTTTCAAAGGCTTCCTGTTGTTTGTTGTTTAGTATGTTGTTTGTGGTTTGCAGAAATATGACCACATCGTATTTTTCCAGGTTGCCGGGGGTGAATTTCAGGCTGTCTTCAGTCGCATCGAGGATCCAGTTTTGCTTATTGGCAAGTTCCTTCAAAACTGTAGTTGCATCTTCAATACAGTCGTGCCTGTACCCGGCAGTTTTTGAAAATACGAGAATACTCATCTTTTGGCTAAAAGCTGTTTGTGTCGCAATAACTGAAAGAAGAATAATCAACGTTGTTGTTTTAAAAATTGTTTTCATCATACTTAGTAATAACGTCCCACCATGGGGTGTTCAACAATTGCTTTTTTCAACTCGTATAAATCAACAGTCCCCTGATGGCGATAAACAATTTCACCACCCGGTTCTATTAAAATTGTGTATGGTATGGAACCCTGCCATTCGGGGTCAACCCCTTCGATGAGTTTGTATTTATCATCGTTGTTAAAAATGTAGTTTTTATTAGAAGCATGATGCTTTTTCAAGAGTTCAAGCGATTTGTCTTTGTTTTTTATTTTATCGGACGAAACGGTAACCAGTTCAAAGTCGCGGTTTCCATAAATGCGTTGTAGTTGAATAATATCAGGAAGTTCGAGTACACATGGAGTGCACCATGTAGCCCATATATTGATGAGCCGTAAGTTTTCAGAGTTGTTTTCCATGATTTCGCCCAGTTTTTGCTCGTCAATTGTTTCAAGGCTCACGGGTTTTTCTTTCCATTCTTTATTAACCTGTTTGGTCCATTCGTTTTTCCATGACCACTTTACAGAGCAACCGAATGTTTTGGTTACAGGGTTTGTGACTTCTTTGCCGGCAAGTGTCTGGTCAACAGCCTTGCGCAGGTCTTCAGCATTTCCGGTACCGGGCTTTTCGTTACCGTCGAACCGGCCTTTGTATTTCAGGGCTCTGTTTTTATCGAATACAAAAAGGTGAGGCGTGGTTACGGGGCCATATTTTATAGAAACCTCATGATTGTCGCCATCGTAAAGATACGGGAAGTTATAGCCTTTTTCTTTTGCCCTTACTTTCATTTCGGCATAAGTATCGCCCATGTCTGAATAGCTGCACTCCTGGGGGAGTAGTGCCAGCGGACTGTTAGGGCTAATGGCTATAACAGCCACGCCTTTATCTTTATAGTCTTTTGTAAACTCAATTAGACGGTCTTCGTATGCCTGGGCTGTGGGGCAGTGGTTGCAGGTAAAAGCAACAACAAGCACTTCAGCCTGCTCGAAGTCACTCAACGAAACCATTTCACCACTTACGCCTGGTAATGTAAAATCGGGCGCTTTTTCTCCGATTTTCAGGGTTTCAACTTTTTGTTTCTCCAATGTTACAGGATTTGGTTCGAAACCTGTTTCTTCTTGTTTTTTAGTGTTGTTGCATCCCGAAAGAAAAAAGGAAATCAGGATGATTGTAGAAATGAGATTAATAGTTAGATTTTTCATGTAGTTAGATTTAAGTACTTCGTAAAAGTTTTTGCAAATTATTAAAATATGGTTGATTAAGAAAGTAAAATGTCGCAAAACAGGAAATAAAAAAGCCATCCCTCAAACGAAGGATGGCTTTAATTAGGTTCTTGGGTCGAACCGGTATATATATGTTGTGTTTCGGACTACTTATTTCACTTCTTCGAAATCTACATCCGTAACCTCGCCGTCATCATCTTTTCCTTTTGATTGATTTCCGGCATTTGCATCGGCTTGTTGCTCTTCGCCACCTTGTGGATCTGCTTGTCCGTCTGCTTGTTGCTGATCGTTATACATTTCCTGCGAAGCTGCCTGGAACACATTATTCAGCTCGGTAGATGCAGCATCGATAGCATCGATATCCTGCTTGGCATGTGCATCTTTCAGCTTCTTAAGCGCTTCTTCGATCGGAGCTTTCTTGTCGGCCGGTAGTTTGTCGCCAAACTCTTTCAACTGCTTTTCAGTCTGGAAAATCAAACTGTCGGCTTGGTTAAGCTTGTCAATACGCTCTTTGGCCTGCTTGTCGCT
>JAQIDF010000117.1 GCA_027858145.1 Prolixibacteraceae bacterium
AAGAAAATGGCACAGGCAAAAACAACATTATTCGATTCCGACTTGCAACAGGCAGCCATACTGTTCAAGGCTTTAGGTCATCCGGCACGACTTCAGATTCTGCGCTACCTGGCAGAAACTAAAGTTTGTATTACCGGTGATTTTTCAGATGAGTTGCCTCTAAGCCGGACAACGGTAAACCAACATCTTACTGAATTAAAAAAAGCCGGGCTTGTTCAAGGGCATGTTAGCGGAAAAAATACTAATTATTGCCTGAACCCATTGAAAATAAAAGAGCTTAAACGCTTACATGAATCTTTTTTGAGAGAAATAAACATAGAAAGTTATACATGTGAATAATAGCATCTCATGTCTCATATCTTATTGTCTAATATCTAAAAGTCTGTAAAAATGAAAATTTTAATATTATGTACCGGAAACAGTTGTCGTAGCCAGATGGCACACGGTTTTATGCAATCATTTAACAAAGATCTCTTTGTACGTTCAGCCGGAACTGAAGCTTCGGGGAAACTTAACCCTACTGCTGTAAAAGCTATGAAAGAAGTCGGTATTGACATTAGTGATCATACTTCCGACCCTGTAGAAAAATACCTCGGTGACGAGTGGGACTATGTGATTACCGTTTGTGGTGGTGCCAACGAAGCTTGTCCGGCATTCATGGGCAAAGTAAAACACCGTTTGCATATGGGGTTTGATGATCCGTCGCATGTCATCGGCACCGATGAATTTATATGGAGCGAGTTTATCCGTGTGCGTGACGAAATAAAAGAGACTTTCAGCAAATTTTACAACGAAGAAATTAAACCTCAGCTATCATGAGACCAGTAGAAGAAGCGCAAAAGTACTTTGACAATAATTTTAGTTGCTCACAATCGGTATTTACAGCTTTTGCACCCGATTTGGGGCTGTCAGTTGACAATAGCCTGAAGGTTGCTTGTGCATTTGGAGCCGGAATGGGACGCCAACAACAAACCTGTGGTGCTGTTACCGGGGCACTGATGGCCATGGGATTGAAATATGGAAAAGGAATAAACGACAACGATGATAAAAAGTTGCACACTTATGCAAAAACAGAATTGTTTATCGAAAAATTCATTGATAAACATGGATCAATAAATTGTCGTGAATTGCTTGACGGGCTCGATATGAAAAATTCTGCCGATTTGGAGCGTATTAAAAAAGAAGAAATGTTTGAAAAGCGCTGTGCAAAATATGTAGTTACAGCAGCTCGAATTGTGGAAAAAGTATTTGATGAAGATTAAAATGACCGGACTTGATTTTACTGAAGCAATGGTGAATAAAGCCAACGAAAATTTGAAGAAAACAGGCTTCGGAAATATTGAGTTACTTTATATGCAGTAAAACCATTTTAAAGTTAGTTTGTGATGGAAAAAAGTAAGCGTCAAATAAGTTTTTTTGATAAATACCTTACGGTATGGGTAGCTCTTAGTATACTTGTTGGTATTGGTCTGGGGCATTTTGTTGGTGATGGTATTGAGGTAATCAGCAGCATAGAAATTGCCAGTGTAAATATACCGGTTGCTATTCTCATCTGGTTAATGATCTACCCCATGATGTTACAGGTTGATTTTACCAGCATAAAAAAAATTGGAAGGAAGCCTCGCGGGGTAGTGTGGACCATAGTCATTAACTGGTTAATCAAACCATTTTCTATGGCATTTTTTGCCTGGATATTCTTTACTAAGATATATGCAGCCTGGATTGACCCGGTCATGGCTGGCGAGTACATAGCCGGTGCAATTTTGTTGGGCGCGGCACCTTGTACGGCTATGGTTTTTGTGTGGTCGTACCTTTCGGATGGCGACCCAAATTACACGCTTGTACAGGTGTCGGTTAACGATTTGATTATTCTGGTGGCTTTTGTCCCTATTGTTGGTTTGTTGCTGGGTATCACAAACATTACCATTCCTTACGATACCCTACTGGCCAGTATTCTCATTTTTGTGGTTGTTCCGCTGGTTGCAGGTGTAATTACCCAACGGGTATTGTTAAAATCGAAAGGTGGGGAGTGGTTTAAAAAAGAATTTCTGCCTAAGTTGAAGCCTGTAAGTATTATTGCTTTACTTGTTACGCTGGTGTTTTTATTCGCGTTTCAGGGGCAAAACATTATTAACAACCCGCTAATTATCCTTTTGGCAGCTGTTCCATTGGTTATTCAAACCTACTTTATATTTTTTATTGCCTGGTTTGGCGGTAAAAAATTAAAGCTAAATTACCGGATATGTGCTCCTTCGGCCATGATTGGTGCCAGCAACTTTTTCGAGCTTGCTGTGGCCGTAGCTATAGCACTTTTCGGGTTGCAATCGCCGGCAGCGCTGGTGACGGTTGTGGGCGTGCTTGTTGAGGTTCCTGTAATGCTTTCGCTGGTGGCTTTTGCCAATAGGAACAAGTATTGATGATATTAAAAAAAAAGGCTGTCTGATCATTTTTAGACAGCCTCTCTTTTTTTTCATTTTTTACCAGTTAACTTCATTCAATACCTTGCCCATTGCATCATCAGGGGGATAAATCCCCAATATTTTACAAATTGTTGGCACAATATCTACAACTTCGGTTTGTGTGTTATGATGGCCGCTTTTAACATACATACCATAAAATGCCAGCGGAATACGGTTTTCAGTGGTGTAATCAACCTTGTGATAACGGAAGGTGGGATACCAGCCTTCTTCTAATAATAGCATCACATCGCCTGAGCGCTGAACGGAATAGCTGTTCTCAATTTTCTTAAATCGTGGGTTATTCAAATTGCCTGTCTCGATTAAATGAGCGGGTAAGGCTGCTTTTACACCGCTAAACTGGTTGAGGAATGAGGCAACTTTTTCGCGCATCTCATTTAACGGTTTTTGTTTCGAATCAATTAGTCTGTGGTTTAGATATAGCATTTCTTCGTTGTATCCTTCAATCCAATCGCCTACACCATACAAAATATTCAGGTACGAACGCAATAATGCCATTGCCGATTGTGGATTGAAGTTGTCGGCGTTGAAGTTAAATTCTTCTTTTAGAACCCGAACCGGGTAACCTGTAGTTGATGCTGATGTTAATACAACAAGATAGTTGTCCTTTCCAAATTGATTATCCATGTATCTAAGGAGCGATGCAATTTCACGATCGATGCGCAACATCATTTCGTGCATTTCAACCGATGATGGGTTATACCATTTATTAGCATAGTCGAGCATCGAAAATGTCAGGTTGAGCATATCGGGCCATTCATCTACTCCCAAATTTTCTTTTTCAATAAGCTGCACACTAAAATCACGAATAAGGGAATTTCCGTATGGCGATGCTTTTAATATTTCAAGTGGATTCTCCTGATCTTCACCAATTTTATCTAATTTATATGGAAATGTGTTCCACCTTTCCCAAAAACCTTCTTCCAAAATATAATCATCGCGAAAACCTTTATTGTAATCATTTTCAGGCAACATCAAGTCCCATTCTCGTTCAAGGTAACCAGTAGCCATCTTTTTAGCATTAAAATCCATTACCCATTCAGGGAACTGGTCAGCATAGTATGATGAAGTAATCATGTTTCCATTGGTTTTATCAAACCAGTAAGCCCCGTCAGCCGAATGGCCGGCCGAAAGTGTAGCTGCAGAAGCATTAAGTGCTACTGAATATACTTTTGATCTGAAACCTGATTGTTGCTTCAACACATCTCCAATGGTGAAAACTTTTAACTGGCGTGCTGAAACATTTCCTTCTTTTGAATCGCTCCCCATTGTAAGGTAATAATCGTCATAAACGGCTTGTACTTCCTGCCCATTAATGGGTTTATTCCATCTTTCACCAATTACGCCGTGAACAGATGGATAGGTTCCGGTATAAATCGATGGTACTAATGTTTCTGTTTTGATATTATGAATATCAGCACGGGCGTTTTCAAAAACTGCACCGTCTGTAAATATTCTTTTGATCCCATCATTCTGAAAAGTATCCCAAAAACGTGTTATGTAATCGGCACGTAAATGATCGATGGTTATTCCTACTACAATTTTAGGTGAGCGTTGATTTGGTACACCCCATACCCCGATAGTTACGGATATCATCATTAAAATTACTGCAATTTTCCTCATGTCAATTTTCCTCTCTCCACTATAATTTATTCCTCAAAAATAAAAAAACGTATTGAATTATGTGTAAGGGTATGTAATAGAATAAACAACCAAAAATTATTTTATAAATTTTCGAATATACGAGACTTAGTCATGTTTATCAGACAGCTTGTTTTATTATATACCCTAAACCTTCTAATCTCCGAACTGTTTAATAGCTAAATTTATTATACAAATCAAAAATTTGAATTAAATAGTAGCAACAGTTTTCCTCATTCAACGGGTATCGATCCTATGATTGCATATTATCAGCGACCTGTACTGATTCGCAATGATGGAAAAGTTGAATTGATGAAAGACTGGAATTAAAACGGGCAATTTTGCCCTTAAATTGTGTGGCTCGGGCGGAGGTGGTTATATGCTTGCATTCGTTAAAAATGAAAACGCATTTGAGAAATATTGCTCTAAAAATGAAATAAAGACATTGAAGATGTCTTAAGAATAGAAGATAAAAAAACCCGGGCGTGAACCCGGGTCTTAATATTATGTTTTGATATGAATTTATATCATTATAACTGAGGACCTGCAGCAACCAATGCTTTTCCTTCTTCGTTATCAGTGTACTTTTCGAAGTTCTTAATAAATCTAGCAGCAAGGTCTTTTGATTTAGTATCCCATTCAGATGCATCAGCATAAGTATCACGTGGATCAAGAATTTCAGTTTTAACACCAGTTAGTTCTGTTGGAACTTCAAGGTTGAAAACAGGAAGGTTCTTAGTAGGAGCTTTCTCAATTGAACCATCAAGAATCGCAGTAATAATACCACGGGTATCTTTAATAGAGATACGTTTTCCGGTTCCGTTCCATCCTGTGTTTACAAGATAAGCTTCTGCGCCGTGCTCTTCCATTTTCTTCACTAATTCTTCACCATATTTGGTTGGGTGTAAAGAAAGGAATGCAGCTCCAAAACAAGCTGAGAAAGTTGGTTGTGGAGTTGTTACACCGCGTTCAGTTCCCGCTAATTTTGCTGTAAATCCTGAAAGGAAGTGATATTTTGTTTGCTCAGGTGTTAGCTTGGCAACCGGAGGTAATACTCCAAATGCATCGGCAGTAAGGAAAATTACTTTATTAGCGTGACCGGCTTTTGAAACTGGTTTAACGATGTTGTCGATGTGATAAATTGGATATGAAACACGAGTGTTTTGTGTTACAGAACCATCTGTAAAGTCAATTTTGCCATTTTCATCAACAGTAACGTTTTCAAGTAGAGCATCACGTTTGATTGCATTGAAAATTTCTGGTTCGGCTTCTTTATCTAAATCGATCGTTTTAGCGTAGCAACCACCTTCGAAGTTAAATACTCCGTTATCGTCCCATCCGTGCTCGTCGTCACCAATTAACTGACGGTTAGGGTCTGTTGATAGTGTTGTTTTACCAGTACCTGAAAGTCCGAAGAAAATAGCTACATCGTCTTCTTTACCAACGTTAGCTGAACAGTGCATCGAAGCCATTCCATTAAGAGGCAGGTAATAGTTCATCATAGCGAACATACCTTTCTTCATTTCACCTCCGTACCATGATCCACCAAGAACGTGCATTTTCTCAGTAAGGTTGAAAACAGTATAAACCTCTGAGTTTAAACCATGTTCTTTCCAATTATTGTTAACAGTTTTTGCACCATTTAAAGAAACAAAATCTGGCTCAAAGTTTTCTAATTCCTCCTCTGTTGGACGAATAAACATGTTTTTCACAAAATGCGCCTGCCAAGCTACTTCCATAATGAAACGAATTTTCATTCTTGAGTTTTCATTTGCGCCAGCAAAGCAATCAATAACAAATAATCTTTTTCCAGAAAGTTGTTTAGTAGTATTCTCTTTCAAATCTTTCCACACTTCTGAAGAAACAGGCTTGTTATCGTTTGGAGATTCTGGAGAAGTCCACCAAATGGTATCTTTTGTAGTATCGTCTTTAACGATAAATTTGTCTTTGGGCGAACGGCCGGTGAATTCTCCGGTCATCACATTAACTGCACCCAACTCTGTTACAATACCTTTTTCAAAACCTTCAAGTTCTGATTTTGTCTCTTCTTTGAATAACTGATTATACGAAGGGTTGTGTACAATTTCTTTTACGTCGGTTATACCGTACTTACTTAAATCTAAATTTGCCATAATATACTTGTTTATAGATGATTGTATTTTATTGGTTTTTACAACATCAACAAAAATAACCGAAATCGGGATAATATAAGGATGATGGATGTTAATTGAAGTTATAACAGCCATTTTGTGACAGGGTGAGAAAGTTGAATCTATTGTAACAGGCTGTAATTGAGCTAAAAATTGAGCGAAAAAAACCGGTAAAAGAATGTTAAAAAATGGTTAATTAAGATTCTTTTACCGGTTTGAGAAAGTAACTGCATTTACTCGCTATGAGCGCGGGTGAAATTTATTTATGGTATCTTTCAAATAATCGCGATCAAGGTGTGTATAAATTTCTGTAGTCAAAATTGATTCATGACCCAACATCTCTTGTACTGCACGTAAATCGGCACCGCTCTCAATTAAATGAGTTGCAAATGAATGTCTGAACGTGTGCGGGCTAATTTTCTTGTTTAACTTAACTTTGTCGGCAAGATTCTTAATAATTGTAAAAATCATTACGCGGCTAAGTCTTTTACCCCTCCTGTTCAAGAAAAGAATGTCTCCATCATTAGGCGCAATCCTTAATCCGTCACGATATTCTTCGATGTATTTGTTAATTTCTACAATAGCGCTTTGGCTTAGTGGAACCAGGCGTTCTTTACCTGCTTTTCCTTCAATTTTAACATAACCATCGTCAAAAAATACATTGCTGTATTTAAGTGTTACAAGTTCCGAAACTCTTAAACCACAGCTGTAAAGTGTTTCAACTATTGCTTTGTTCCTTTGTCCTTCAGGTTTTTCTACATCGATAGCATCTATCAGTGTATCAACTTCTTCGGTTGTGAGCACGTCAGGTAATTTACGACCGATTTTTGGTGCTTCAAGCAATGCCGTAGGGTCACTAATGACTCTTTCTTCAATTAACAGATATTTATAAAACGATTTGATTCCGGATATTGTACGAGCCTGAGTTCTTGGGCTCACACCTTTATCGTTAAGCCATTCTAAAAAAGCTTTCAGATTTGCTAACTTAACTTTTTCGGGAGTAATACCTTTTGTTGTTTGCTTTAAAAATTCCAGAAGCTTATTAATATCGTTGATATAGGCATTCACGGAATTTTGTGAAAGCCCTTTTTCGAGTCGAAGGTACTCCTCAAATCCTTTTATGTTTTCTTCCCACTTCATACTGTTTATTTTAAATGTTTAATAGCGATAACAATATTCTTTTCTTTATGTTTAAAAAAGTGTTTACTTTTGTTTCCTATTTCTTTAAATATTGAATTACAAGTTAAAAAATATATTTCATATTATGAAACTTATTATTATTAATGGTCCAAATTTGAACCTTCTGGGGGTTCGTGAAAGAGGTATTTACGGTGATTCTGATTTTGAATCATATTTAACAAGTGTACAAGTTAAGTATAAAAATTTAAATATCAATTATTATCAGTCAAATATTGAAGGGGAGATTGTCAATAAATTACACGAGGTGGGATTTAGTTACGATGGGGTTATTTTAAATGCAGGGGCGTACACGCACACTTCTGTTGCCATACGTGATGCTATTTCGGCTATTAATACACCTGTTGTAGAAGTTCATATTTCAAATATCCTTACCCGTGAGAATTTTCGGCACGAATCTTTAATTGGTCCTGCATGTAAGGGTAGCATAATGGGATTTGGGCTCGATTCATACCGCCTGGCAATTGAGAGTTTCCTAACAGATTAACGCAGGTCAATTATGTTTACCGAAGGGTGTTCACCGGCGTTGAACTCAAAGGTTGTTTCAGGATATTCTTTGCTTACATCCCAGTTTTTTAAGTTGATGATATAAGAGTTTCCGTCTGTTCCAGTCATAATTGCTTTGTCAATCTGATGCGAATCATTTTCAATTTCAAGTGTTATTTTTGAAAACTCATTAATCTCGTCGGGTGAAAGCTCAATTTTGTAATTACCTGAAGGGGTTTCACCAATCAGCTTGTAGCTGAATCCATTTTCGTACATGGTAAATATATTGGCCGGGTTCATATAATCGTTCTCATCGGTTACAGCTTCCGAAATGTTTACTTCTTCTGCATCTGGCATGTATGTCCACTGCGTTTCGCCGTTGTTAAATATTTCAATGCCGTTCAAATTGAGTTTGTACTTGTTATTTTGAAGAATGATATAGCCACTGTTAACTTCCCTTATGTCAACTTCTTTGTTTTCCATAATGAAATCAAAATCAGTTGTTATACTTATATAGCTACGTGTTTGCTCTGAAACTTTATCGAGAATTTTTTTAGCATCTTGTGTGTCTTGAGAAAAAATAGAAAATGCTTGAATGGTGATAAGTATTGTTAAAAACAGTGATTTCATATTTTGATTTTTTATAATGTGTTCAATAATTGTTCCAAACTGTATTCGTCTTGTAGTAACACTTTTCTGGTTTTACTGCCTTCGCTTGGGCCAACAATTCCGGCAGCTTCAAGTTGATCCATAATCCGGCCTGCACGGTTGTAGCCAATAGAAAACTTACGCTGAATCATTGAAGTCGATCCTTGTTGATTAAGTACAACCAATCTTGCTGCATCGTCGAAATATTCATCACGATTGTTGAGGTCAGCAGCTCCTTGTGCTTCACTGTCCTCACCAACATATTCAGGCAGAAGATATGCTGTTGGATAGGCTTGTTGCATTGCAATATGCTCACAAACGTTTTCTACTTCTGGGGTATCAACCAAAGCACATTGTAAACGCACGAGCTCACTACCAGAAGCAAAAAGCATGTCACCTTTTCCGATTAACTGGTTTGCACCAGACTGGTCGAGTATTGTACGTGAATCAACCATTGATGCTACTTTAAAAGCAATGCGCGAAGGGAAGTTTGCTTTAATTATTCCGGTAATAATATTTGCCGAAGGTCGTTGTGTGGCTATAATCATGTGTATTCCTACTGCACGTGCCAACTGGGCGATACGTGCAATTGGTAATTCAATTTCTTTACCGGCTGTCATAATTAAGTCTGCAAACTCATCAACCACAACTACAATGTAAGGCAGGAAGCGATGTCCTTTTTCAGGATTTAATTTCCGTTCGATGAATTTTTTGTTGTATTCTTTTAAATTACGTGCATGCGCTGATTTTAGTAGATCGTAACGATTGTCCATTTCAATACCAACAGAATTCAATGTTGCCTTTACTTTTTCAACATCTGTAATAATTGGTTCTTCTGAATCGGGTATCTTTGCCAGAAAATGGTTTTCAATTGTTGAATAAAGGTTTAGTTCAACCTTTTTAGGGTCAATAAAAACAAATTTAACCTGCGAAGGATGCTTTTTATATAGAATTGAAGTGATAATTGCATTTAGACCAACCGATTTACCTTGTCCGGTAGCACCTGCAACAAGTATATGGGGCATTTTTGTCAGGTCGAATACAAATGTTTCGTTTGAAATGGTGCGCCCCATGGCAATCGGGAGCTCTGCTGTTGTTTCCTGAAACTTTTTCGAAGCCAATATTGAACGCATAGAAACAACCTGGGGATTGCGGTTTGGAACTTCAATTCCAATGGTTCCCCTGCCAGGTATCGGTGCTATAATCCTAATGCCTAAGGCAGCAAGACTTAGTGCAATGTCATCTTCTAAATTCTTAATTTTTGAAATACGAATACCTTGTGCCGGAACAATTTCATAAAGGGTAACTGTTGGGCCGATTGTTGCCTTGATTTTTAAAATTTCAATTTTGAAATTTTTGAGCGTTTCTACAATACGGTTTTTGTTTTCATTTAACTCTTCCTTGCTTACTTCGAGCTTCAAGTGTGAGTAATCTTCCAGAAGTTCTAATCCGGGATATTCGTAATGTGATAAGTCCAGGGTTGGGTCATAATCATCCTGAGGCTGGTTTTCGTATTCGCCTGTTTGTTCTTCTTTTATCTCCACCGTCAGTTCCAGATCATCATCCCCGTCTTCCTTAGAAATCGTTTTCGTCGACGTGTTATTATCGCTTTCTTCCGGTTCCTTTTTATTTATATGATCGCTGTTGTTTGATCTTATTGAACTGGAAGAGTTGCCATTATCCTCTTTTGTTGAGTGTCCTTCATTATTATCATCTTCATTGATGAATATATTATCATTGTCCTCTTCAGATAATTTGTGTTTGAAGTTTTCAGCTTCTTCCGACAAAGAGAATCCTGATGCTTCAGGTGTTTTTTTGTCTTTAGTCTCTCCGATATAGTCCCCTTCGGGGTTTTGTTTTTTCTTACTGTTTTTATTAAATAACAAGAAAAAGTTATCGAAACGGATGATTAAATACGATATAAATATTAATAAGAGAATAAAGAATGTACCTATTTTTCCAACCAGTGAATTTAGCCATACAGATAGGTGATAACCGTAACTTCCACCCGGATAAAGGTGCAGATCAGTGTATTTATGCTGAAAAATGAAACCTAAGGCCAAAGAGAGCCAAACAATAATAATAAGTGCTTTTATAGTTTTGGAAAGCAAAGATTTTACCGGTTGGTTAATGAGTTTTGCTCCGTATATAAATAACAGATATATAAATAAAAAAGATGCAATCCCGAACCAGCGGTTAATAAAAACATCAGCCAGCCATGCACCGGTTTTACCTGTAATGTTGTTTACATTAATCGCGGGATCTTTAATTAACTTAAGCCAGTCGATTTGAAGTTTGCTTTGATCGGCTTCGGCATTAAATAAAAAACTACCAAAAGCAAAGAGTAAATAAACCGCAATAACCATAACAGCAATACCGGCAACAAATCTAAATTTTTCAATCTTGATTTTATGTTCCGGATTTTCCGGTTTTGAAGCTGTTTTCGATTTTCTTTGTTTTGTCTTTTTATTTTTCTCAGCCATTAATGTATTATTCTTCTGTTCAGTTAATCGTCTGCAAATTTATCAAAATTGGTTAAACCATCACCTAAATAATTGAAGCCTTTATTTAATTTTTCAGGTTTATTTTTCGAATTGATTAAAATGCGAAATATATCAGTATTTATTTTGTGTGAAAACCATAATTTTATGTTGAAATTAAAAAATGATACAATGTCGAAATTAGCTGTTGTTGCTTTGGGGGGGAATGCTTTATTGCGCGATAATGAACGTGGAACTATTGAACAACAAGAAGAGCATGCCCGTGAAACTATTGAGAATCTTATTCATTTAATAAAAGATGGATACAATTTGGTAATTACTCATGGCAATGGACCTCAGGTAGGGAATATACTAATGCGTAATGATGCGGGTGAGCAACTTTACGACATTGTGCAGATGCCATTAAATGTTTGTGTGGCCGATTCGCAGGGAGGTATAGGGTACATGGTAGAACGTATTTTGCGCAATACCTTAATAAAACATGCTATAAAGAAAGAGGTAGTAACAATGGTGTCGATGGTTGAAGTAAGTGAAAATGATGGATCATTCGAAAATCCATCTAAGCGCATTGGAAAAGCATATAATAAAGAAGAAGCTGATGACCTGGCCAGCCGTAAAGGGTGGACATTTAAACCCAGTTCGAAAAAAGAAGGGGCTTATCGTCGTGTAGTACCTTCCCCTGAACCACTAAGTGTTGTAAATCATTCAATTATCAAGGATATTGCCGCTAATGGTACCATTGTAATTACAGCCGGGGGTGGCGGTGTGCCTGTTTATTATGATAAGGAAGGAGGCTTGCGCACGGTAAACGGTGTAATTGACAAAGATAAGGCTTCATCGTTGCTTGCAACAGAAATTCACGCCGATGAACTTTATATTTTAACCGATGTTCCTTTTATTTATAAAGATTATGGTACATCTGAGCAACAAAAGCTTGAGTTTTTAAATTATACCGATGCTAAGAAATACCTCGAAGAGGGTGCTTTTGGCGATGGTACAATGAAACCTAAAATTGAAGCTGCACTGAATTTTATAAAAAATGGTGGAGAAAAAAGTGTCATTACCGAAGCGTCGAAACTGGAAGACAAAAGTTTTGGATCTAAAATAACAATGGAGTATTGAAGTTAAAATCACAATAAAATTCAGACTATGGATATTAGTAATAAGCATTTTTTAAAGTTACTCGACTACGAAAAAGATGAAATTGATTCGTTATTAAAGTTGGCTCGTAAACTAAAAAAAGACAAAAAGGAAAAGAAAGAAAAAAAGAGCATGAAACGTAAAAATATTGCATTGATTTTTGAAAAGACATCAACACGTACGCGTTGTGCTTTTGAGGTTGCATCATACGATCAGGGCGCTCACGTTACATACCTTGGGCCTACCGGCACCCAGATCGGACAAAAAGAAAGTATGAAAGATACAGCCCGCGTGTTAGGGCGTATGTACGATGCAATTGAATATCGTGGTTATGGTCAGGAAATTGTTGAAGTGTTGGCAAAGTATGCAGGGGTTCCGGTGATTAATGGATTAACTGATGAGTTTCATCCAACCCAAATACTGGCCGATTTGATGACTATGCAGGAATATTCATCAAAAAAACTGAAAGATATACGCTTTTGCTACATTGGTGATGCCCGTAACAACATGGGAAATTCGTTAATGGTTGGTGCTGCAAAAATGGGCATGGACTTCAGGGCTTGTGCGCCGTTGCAATTTCAGCCTGATGTTGAGTTGGTTGAACAGTGTAAAAAAGTTGCAGTTTCGTCGGGGGCAACCATAACCGTTACCGATAATGTAGATATGGCAGTGCGTGATTGCGATTTTATTTATACTGATGTGTGGGTTTCGATGGGTGAACCCGATGAGGTTTGGGATGAGCGGGTGCGTTTACTGAAACCGTACCAGGTGAATAGAGAATTGATGGAAAAGACCGGAAACCCCGAAGCTAAGTTTTTGCATTGCCTGCCGGCATTTCACGATCGCAATACCGTTGTGGGTGAGGAACTTTATAAGCGTTTTGGGCTCGATGGGCTCGAAGTTACCAATGAGGTTTTCGAAAGTGATATGTCGGTGGTTTTTGACCAGGCAGAGAACCGTATGCATACCATAAAAGCTGTTTTAGTGGCATTGCTCGGAAACTAGCATCATCCTTTATTTTCGATAAACCAATCCGATACCCTCAATATGCTTTGTAATGGCTGGATTTCCCCGGTAGCTAATTTTGCCAATGCCTTCTAAGCGTGCGTTTAGTGTTTCGGTAGGATACACCGATGCATTTCCAACACCGGATATTTCGCAGGTAACATTTTTGGCTTTAAGTCTGTCAGCATCTATGTTGCCTGCACCTTCTACTTTTATAATAAAAAGTTCAGTGACACCTTCAAATTCAATGTTAACGCCACCTTCACTTTCGGCTTTTATTTCACGGGCGGTTAACTTAAATTTGGCATTAGCGCCTCCTTCGATGTCAATAAACAGTTTATTGAGTTCCAAATACCCATCGGTAACCAAATTGAGACCGCCTTCAAGTTTCAGGCTTTTTAAATCTGAAATGCCAATATTTAGTTTAGTGTCATCAACTGAAATATTGGGATTTTTCATTCTGATATATAAAGTGCTGTCATTAACTTCAATATCGAGTTTGTTTTTGTTGGCAGTACTTGCTTGTATAGTAAGAGAGGAATTTTCTGCCTGCGATAATGCAACATTATAACCTCCCTGTAGCACTATTTTATTGAAAGCTTTGACTTCCATGTTTTTTTCCGGAAAGTCGTTGCTTTGTTTGAATCCTGGATCGCACGATGTAAGCAATGAAGCCAATAATGCACCCAGAAATATAATAAGAGAACCAACTCTTGCCATAATCTTCATTTTTAGTTTAAATACAGAAGTAAAAGTACTTATATAGTACTTCAGTTTGTATGTTTTATCGATAAATGGCAAAAAGTAATCGGTAAAATGCTGATTATTCCGCATTGTTTTTCTTGTAAAAATAGTGTGTAAGTTTTCTAAGATAAAAAGTGATATATAGTATAACAATAACTACTATACTAATAGCAAAGCCGTCCATAGCTGTAGGGGCACCAAGCGATTTTAAATGCAGGATAGCAATTATTGCAGTCCCTATGTTAAGTAGTAAAAGGTAGTTGCTATATTGTCGGCTTAAGGTAGTATCAAGCTTGTACACAATAAAAAAGATGGCAAATCCTGCAAGCGAGGCTGTAATTCCGTTAATATAATTATGATGGAGGAACTGAAAAGTTGCGTATATGATTGGTAGTAGGCCGAAACCGTATGCTATTCGGCATAAACTTTTAAAAATTCTAATAGTATAGGCATCTGAAGTTCCTATCGGAAAAATAGTTTTGGGTTGTAACGGTTGTGGTTGAAATTTTTTCTTTTCCAAATCATCAACAGAGTTTATGATCCCACGGTGCAGGGCTTCCTTCACGGCAGCTTTAACAGCTTTTTTGTGAAAGTGTTCCTTATATCTCAGAATGGATATGATTTCTTCATCCGATACTTCAGCTAGTTTGTATTCAAATGAATTTTCATTTTCATTTTCATTTTCATTTTTTGTGCTTTGTTTTGTCATTTTTGATATTTTTACCAAGGTTTAATCATTCTTATGTGAATAATCAAAAAGATTTATGTTTTTTTGTAAACAGAAAATGATTCAGTTATTGGGAATTTACTATTTTGATATAAATTTTAAAATAAACGCTTACAAAAGTACTAATAGTTATGAAGAACTTTGTCTTTTACAATCATACAAAAATATTGTTTGGGAAAGACCAGATTATGGCAATTTCTGATGAAATTCCTGAGGATTCAAAAATTTTGATGATTTACGGAGGTGGAAGTATTAAAGAAAATGGTGTCTATAATCAGGTTATTGATGCAATTTCTGGCTTTGATTATTACGAGTTTGGTGGCATTGAGCCTAACCCGTCGTATGAAAAGTGTATGAAAGCGCTTGATGTAATTGATGAATACGATATTGATTTTCTTCTTGCCGTTGGTGGTGGTTCGGTTGTTGATGCAACTAAATTTATTGCTGCAGCTGCCTTTTTCGATGGGGAAGATCCTTGGGATATACTTTCACGTAATGAAGAGGTTGTAGAAGCTATGCCTCTGGGGGTTGTGCTTACATTGCCTGCAACCGGGAGCGAGATGAACGGTAACTCTGTTGTATCGAGGGTAGAATACAAAGAAAAGCTGGCTTTTACGTCATTAGAGGTTATGCCACAGTTTTCAGTGCTCGATCCCCAGGTAGTTGAATCGTTACCTAAACGTCAAATATCCAATGGTGTTGTTGATGCTTTTGTTCATGTAATTGAGCAATACCTTACTTATCCTGTGAATGCAAAAGTTCAGGATAGAATGGCTGAAGGAATTATGCTTTCGCTTATTGAAGAAGGTCCTAAGGTTTTGGCAGATCCAACTGACTATGATTCGGCTTCAAATTATATGTGGAGCGCTACTATGGCTCTTAATTATTTGATAGGTTCGGGTGTGCCACAGGATTGGTCTACCCATAATATCGGTCATGAAATTACGGCCCTTTATGGCGTTGATCATGCGCAAACTTTGGCTATTGTTTTACCCGGAACAATGAAAGTGATGCGCGAATCGAAAAAAGAAAAGATTATTCAGTACGCACAGCGTGTTTGGGGTATCAATAAAGGTAGCGAAAGTGAAATTATTGATGCTGCCATCAAGAAAACAGTTGAGTTTTTTGAGATGATGGGCATTAAAACCCGCCTTAGGGATTACAACATTCCGGTTACCGTGGCCGATGAAGTGGCCGACCGGATGGAACAGCGCGGTGATGTTAATATTGGTGAAAACAAACTTGTTGGAACTGATGAAATCAGAAAAATTTTAGAAAGCAGGTATTAAAAGCCTGCCCAATAAACATTATTCTAAAAGAGCTCTGATTTACCCGGGGCTCTTTTTTTTGGTACGTTCTAAAAGTGCCATATCGATAAATTTTTATTTTTGTAAAAACTGAAAACGCCTGATAAATCAAGAAACAATGAATGATTTGGAATTGAAATATCAAAAAGAAATTAATAAATTGCTTGAAATTTGCAATCGGAGCAGCGTGCCCATTGATATAAATAAAATTGAAAAAGCAGGCCAAAATGCATTTCAGTTATTAAAGGATTCAAAATGGGAGTCGGGTGAACCTATTATTTTTCACTCAATTGATGTGGCTAAGGTGGTAGCTGACGATATTGGTGTTGGCACTGACTCAATTGTTGCTTCACTATTACACAATGTTTTTGAAGGACAAAACGATAATGATGAGTTAATTCAAAAACTACCATACGAATTTGGTGATGCTGCATTTGAATTACTTGAAGGCCTGTTTAAAATAAATTCTATTGATACCGTTAATATATCAGTTCATTCTGAAAATTTCAGAAGGTTATTAATGACACTTTCAGGCGATATTAGGGTGGTGCTGATAAAAATAGCCGACCGCCTGATTGATATGCGGAGTCTTTCAGAATTACCCCATGATTTACAATACAAATATGCAACCGAAACCTCTTATTTGTATGCTCCGTTAGCTCATCGCATGGGGCTGTACAATGTGAAATCGGAGCTTGAAGATTTGTCGCTGAAATATCTTCGCCCGGATGATTATAATATTATTGTAAAAAAACTTGAAGAAACGACCGAAGAACGCCGCAAATTTGTTTCAGAATTTGTTAAGCCTATTGAGTCAAAATTAAAATACAGAAGCTTTAATTTTGACATGAAAGCCCGTACAAAATCAATTTATTCAATTTGGAATAAAATGAATAAATCGGGAGTGAGCTTTGAGGAGGTCTTTGACCTTTTCGCGATACGGGTTATCCTGGATTCGAAACCTGAAAATGAAAAGTCGGATTGCTGGCAGGTGTATTCTATTGTGACTGATGAATATCAGCCGAATACAGAACGCATGCGCGACTGGATCTCTATTCCTAAGTCGAATGGCTACGAATCGCTGCATACAACCGTAATGGGGCCACATGGGAAATGGGTAGAGGTGCAAATACGAACAACCCGAATGGACGACATTGCAGAAAGAGGTTTGGCTGCACATTGGAAGTACAAAGGGGGAAAAGGAAATGATGATTTGGATCATTGGTTGTCGAACATTCGTGAAATACTCGAAAATCCTGAAGGTGACCCTAATGTGCTTCTCGAAGAGTTCAAAACAAATATTTACGAGGATGAGCTTTTTGTATTTACCCCAAAAGGTGATTTGAGGAAGCTCACTGCCGGTGCTACAATTCTCGATTTCGCTTATGATATCCATTCCGACCTTGGCGACCACTGTGTAGGTGGTAAAGTGAACAACCGAAAGGTTACAATTAAGCACAAATTAAAAAACGGGGATCAAGTTTCAATTGAGACATCCAATAATCAGAAGCCAAAGCTCGACTGGCTCGATTTCGTTGCTACATCAAAGGCTAAAAGCCGAATAAAATCAAGCTTAAACGAAGAAAAGAAACGAGAAGCTGAGAATGGTAAGGAAATTGTAAAACGTAAATTCAAAAACTGGAAAATAGATTATACCGATGAGGTGATTCGTACATTGCTTTCTGCCCTGAATATGAAATCGGCCCAGGATATGTATTATGCTGTGGCTGCCGGTAAAATTGAAGCTCTTGAGCTGAAAAGTATTATAAAAGGCAAAGAGGAAGAGGAAGATAAAGCCAAAGATGTACTGGGCGAGTTGTTGCCCAAAAAAGAGATTGAGCAACTTTCGTTTGATAACAGTGAAGAGTTTCTGGTTATCGATAACAATCTTAAAAATGTACATTACAAGCTGGCTCAATGTTGTAATCCTATTTTTGGCGATAAAATATTTGGCTTTATTACGATACGCGAGGGTATAAAAATTCACCGTGAAAATTGTCCTAATGCTAAACAAATGCGTGAGCGCTATCCTTATCGGTTTATCAAAGCAAAGTGGCATGAAACGAAACAAAACAATTCGTTTCAGGCTACTATTCACCTTGTAGGTTCCGACAGGCTGGGGATTATTGGCGATATTTCATATATCATAGCTAAGGATGTTGGGGTACAAATGCGCTCAATAAATATCGATTCAAAAAACGGTTCGTTTGAAGGAGTATTGAGGGTATATGTAAATGATATTGAGCATCTTGAATTTTTGATGAATAAGCTCCAAAGTATAAAGGGTATCGAGTTTGTTACAAGAGGCGATTTTTAATTGATGAAGAAAACCAAGTTATTAGTTGCACCAAATAGCATGAAAGGCTCTCTTTCGGCTTTAGATTTTGCCAATGCTATTGGCGAAGGGGTCAAAGAAGCTGGTGTGTCTGAAATTGTAAAAATACCGTTGGCCGATGGTGGCGATGGTACAGCAACGGTTTTGGCTGCCTACTATGATGCACGGTATGTTTCATGTGAGGTTCATGATCCTTTAATGCGAATAATTGATTCTGGATATTTTATTGCTGGAGATATTGCCATAATTGAGATGGCAATGGCTTCAGGGCTCAAGTTGCTTTCTCCCGGAGAATACTCACCAATGAAGGCAACCAGTTTTGGAACAGGTGAACTCATTTGTCAGGCTGTGAAAAACGGTGCAAAAGAGATCATACTTTGTGTAGGGGGTAGTGCCACGGTCGATGCAGGAATGGGGGCATTAATGGCTCTTGGTATAAAATTCTTCAATGGGCGTGAATTTTTACAGACAGCTGATGGTGAAAATATGGCAAATGTTGTTTCTATCGATTCATCTGAAGCTGTTGGTTTTTTGGATGGGATTGAACTGAAGATTTTATGTGATGTAAAAAACCCGCTGCTTGGGCCGAAAGGGGCTGCCAAAGTTTTTGCACCACAAAAAGGTGCAGATGGTCAAATAGTTAATAGGCTTAGTAAAAATTTGTCATTGTGGGCCGGAGTTTTGTGTCAGGAAACCGGAATAGATGTTTCGCTTATGGAATCGGGTGGGGCAGCCGGTGGTATAGTTGCTTCTTTCTCGGCACTTTTTAATGCAGTGTTAATTGACGGTGCCAGTTTTTTACTTGACAAAACAGGTTTTTATGAGAAAGCCAAATGGGCTGATTTTATTATTACAGGTGAGGGAAAGATTGATAAATCAACACTTCATGGTAAACTGCCGGGGGCTGTTTTAAATTTTGGAATGAAAATTGATAAGCCTGTGATAGGTATTTGTGGTTTCAATGCTTTAACCGGTAATGCTGGTTTTTACCGAATATTTTCGTTAACCGACAATGTTCGTGAAATTGAAAATACAATGTCATACGCATATGAGAAAGTTCTGTCCCTTGTTAGAAAAGAAATAGGAAAGGAGTTATATGAGTGAATCAGAATTGAAAAATGCTAATTTTGCTTTTTCTAAAGGTGAACTTGATCAATGTTTAGTGTACACTAATAATTTGCTGGAGGGTAATAGGTTTGATGGTGAAGCCTTAATGTTGCAGGCAAAAGTTTATTATAAAAAGCAAAACTTTGGTGCAGCATTGAACTGTATAAACAGAATTTTGGAAAAAGAAAAAAGTAACGAAATCGCTTTAAATTATAAAGAAATGATTACTAATATAATCTCTTTTTGGAATAAAGATCATTATAATCCTTAAGGGGGTGAAGTTTATAAATATTAAAAAATGTAAAAAACAATTATGGTAAAATTTCTTTTTCGTTATATTTGAGCGCCAATAAGAATGAAAACAATTATAAATCATAAATTTAAAAAAGGAGTTTAATATGAAAAGAATAATTTTAGCTGTCGTAATGATTACGTTTTTTGCAACATCATTTGCTCAGGATCTAAGTGAGGGGTTGAAGGCTAAGAATGCAGGAAACGAAGCATACAGAAATAAAAATTATGTAGAAGCAATTGGAAGCTGGGAGGCATATTTCAATTCAGGAGAAGAAGGTGCGGCAGAGGATGCCAATACGCAAAAACTTTATAAAAGGAGTTTTAAGTATGCTGCCTCTAATTTAATGAAGGCAAAGAATTATAGCAAAGCTTACGATTATTTCAAGCAGTACCGTGAAAAAGGTGATGAAGAGGCTAAAACCGATGGAAAAACTGCTTATTACATGGCTTATTGTGCCAATAAAATGGATAAAGAGGATGTAGCTTTGAGTCATTATCAGGAAGCTGTTGAATTAGGATATCGCGAAGATGTTTCGATGCTTTATATGGCTAACATTTATAAAAAGAATGATGATGAGCAAAAGATGATAAGCACATTAAAGAAAGCGCTTGCTGAGTATCCTAAGAGTAAGTACCGCTCTAAAATGTTGGATATGCTTACCATTCCAATGTTAAAAGAAGCCGCTAAACCGTTCAACGCAGCGAATGAATTAGCTAAAGCCGCATCTACTGGCGATCCTAATAGCTACATTGCAAATATGTCGAAAGCTGTAGCTCAATTCAAAGAGGCTAAGCCTAAGTTTGAAGAAGTATTAAAAGTAGACCCTAAGAATGAACAAGCTAAAACTTATATTGATGCTTGTAATGATAATATAAATTCATTCAACCAGTATAAGGATAGTTTAGATAACTAATATTTGTTGTTATAAATAAAAACCCGGTAATGAGTTGTCATTGCCGGGTTTTTTATGTTAAAATGTACCGTATAACGTATAGTTTTCAGTATTACAATATACCTGGCTATAGAAATAAAAATCAGGTTTGTTGGTGGCAATTTTCCTATTCAATTGTAAAATTGGATGTCCCTGTTTTACGTTGAAGAATTTTTGCAGGCGTTCATCAGCTGTAATGGCTAGCAATTTTTGTTCGCCGCCTTTTACTTCTATCTGGTAATTTGTTCGAAGAATATCAAATAACGACTTGTTTTCAAACTTTTTTTGCGTGAACCTTGGCAGGTTAATGTTGGGGATCATGGTAACATCGAAAAATACCGGTGAATTATTTATTAATCTCAGGCGTTCAAGGTAGAGGCATCCATGCTCTTTTTCTACATCGGTTAATTGAAAAGTGAAGGCTGTATTCCATTCTCGTAGTTCAGGTCCTTCAATTATCTTAGTGATGAGGTTTTCCTGCCCAATGGCAGAAGTGGTTCCCGAAAAAGAAAGAATACCAATACCGCTAGGTATGCCCTTGACAATACTCCCTTTTCCTTGTCGGCGTGTTATGTAACCTTCAGTGCTCAGCCTTTCCAAGGCTTTACGTACTGTCGGTCGGGTAGCATTGTGCATTTTACAAAGCTGATTTTCAGAGGCAAGCATGTCATTTTTTTTATAAACCCCTTCGGTGATGTTCTTTCTAATGCTTTCGTATATTTTTTTGTGTATTGGTAGTTCGTTTGATTTTGCCATAGTGTAAATCTGAATTTGTTACAATCATCTGCAGGCAAATGTTGTAAATATTGTAAAAACAAAGATAGAATAATTTATGTATTTGTTTTTACATTTAAGTAATGATGTATTTACAAGTTGCAATTATTAATTGATGTTTATAATGTTCAAAGTGCAGAAAAACAGAGTTGTAGGGTGTTTTTTATCTTTTTTGTGTAGAATAGTAAAAAAACAACTTGTAAATACAAGTAATGTTGTCTAGATTTGTAGTGCTTATTCAAATTAGGAATAGTTTTAAGTGTTTTGAATCACATTTTAAAGAATTTACAGATATATGGCAAATGTTGTTATCATGCCCAAACAGGGGCAGTCGGTGGAGAGTTGTATCATCACCGAGTTTTATAAAAAGAAAGGCGACACGGTAAACGTGGGCGATTTGTTGTTTGCTTACGAAACCGACAAAGCTTCTTTTGAAGAGGA
>JAQIDF010000118.1 GCA_027858145.1 Prolixibacteraceae bacterium
GCACCAATAATGAGGGCACGTATGATGGTTTTACGTCCGTTCCACAGCTGTTTGGCCAGCGCCAGAAGATCAATTTCGTCTTCTTCGGTATGCTGTTGTTTTATTTCTTCGTTGCTCATATTTTATTAGTTATTTGTCATTAGTTATTAGTCATTGGTCAATAGTCATTAGTGAATTAGTTATTGGTTTTCGATGTCGCTATGTTGTTGCGGAGTTTAATCTTTCAATAGTTTGCTTTGTCGATGGTGGTTTTATGTTGCGGGGTGCGTTATATCAAGGGGTTGCTTCGTCGCCTCCTATGGTCGGCTCCTCCCGATGTCGTTCGTTCCTCTCTCATTCCCGATTCTCGGGACAGGCAAGGATTAGTTCCACCAGCAACTTTTGATTCTCCGCCAGTTGGCGGATTTCAAAAGTTGGGTGTCACTGAATCGCAATGACGGGCTTTTTATTTTCCGCCGGTGTTATTGAGTACAGCCGAGATAGCCACGGTTAGTGAGCTGAGGGTGCTGGCGATGCTGAGCCATTTACCGGTATTGTCGGTTTGTGATTTTTCGGGTTTTTGGGGTACAATAATCCGGCACCCGGGTTCGATAGGCGGATAGTTGCGGAAGGGTGTTAGCTTGGTTGTCTCGGTGGTTCCGTTGGCATATTTCACGTATATTTTGTTTTTGCGTGTACGTTCGTCAAAGCCACCGACAAGGTCAATATAGTGCCTTAGTCCTTTTCCTTTTTCGTAGGTGAGAGCCATAGGGTCGAGCACGTTGCCTGTAATGTTCACAATATCCATTTTGCGGGGAATAATGAGCATGTCGCCATCTTGTAGGAGCAGGTTCTGACCATTTTTATCGGGATTGTTGATTATTTTCTGAAGGTCAAGCCCCACGAGTTCCATTTGTCCGTTTACCAGGCGTTGGAATTGTACCCCACCTACATAGGCATCGGATGTTAACCCACCGGCTTTTTCAATGAGGTCGGATATACGCATCTCCCGTGTGTTGAGGGCATAGTTTCCCGACAGGAGTACTTCGCCCTGAATAATTGCAGCACCGGGCTTTACATACCCGGGGTTGCGGCGTACCGAGATACGGTCGTCGGGTTG
This sequence comes from Prolixibacteraceae bacterium, assembly GCA_027858145.1. GTDB lineage: Bacteria > Bacteroidota > Bacteroidia > Bacteroidales > Prolixibacteraceae > Roseimarinus. Next base: position 1,100 of record JAQIDF010000118.1, read on the forward strand.
CAGGGCAAAGCTTCCGGCCTCGGTTGTATTAGTAAGGTCGCGCGGCAGTTTAAACTGGAAGATATAGCGCAGGGTATCGTTACGCCGCGATTCTTTTTCGTAACCCAGGCGGCGCGACACTTCGATGTAACTGGTATCGGCTCCTTCGGTGAAGCCGTTGGCGAGGTATATCGCGTCGGTGAGGGTCATATTTTCTTTAAATCTGAAGGTATTGGGGTTGTTTACCTGCCCGGTTACCAAAATGCTTTGTTGCTCTTTCATTTGCGGTGCCGCCTTGATGGTAAGGATGTCGCGGCTTTGTAGGTAGATATTGCCGGTACCGTTCATCACATCGTCGAGGCTGAATTTGATGTACTGTAAGGTTTTATCCTGGGGGTTGGTGCGAATAATGTGCGCGATGTCGTAGGTGCCATCTTTTAGTCCGTTGGCCAGGTAAATGGCATCGGTAATACGCACGCTGTCGATGTAATTAAAGGTGCCGGGGTTGATAACATTTCCGGTTACGGAGAAGAATTTTGGTTCTTTAAACTGGAAGTGCGACTTGATGCTTACCAGGTCTTCAGGTTGAAGGTAATAGTCGGTTTCTCCATTCAAAACATCAGCCAGGTTAAAGGATACGAAGCGGTTCGACATGTCTTCATTCAGGCGGATAATATGCCCTTGTTTTTTGTAACTGTCGGCAGTAATGCTGTCGGCCTTTTTGATAAGTTGAGCTAGTGTAAGCCCATAAGTCCATTCATACTCCCCGGGGCGGAATACCGAACCATTGATGGTGACCCGGTTTTCGTACATCTGCAGAATTTTTTCGGCAGTAAGCATGTCGCCGTTTTGAAGATTGATGTTTTCAATTTCGGCTTGTGTGAAATCCTGTATGCGCAGGCCATTTTGAGTTTTCCGGTAGAGTTTCATTCGGTGCTTATAAGTTTCATCTGTGTAGCCACCGGCAAAGCTAATCAGGTTATGGATGGTTTCATCGTCGGCAAGCTCAAACAGAGCGTTGCGTTTGAAGCTGCCACTTACCTTTACCTGCTTGTCGAGCGTGGGTATGAAAATCACGTCTTCGTCCTGCAGGATATGATTTTCGTTGAGTTTGCCTTCCACAAGGTATTTGTACACATCTACCCTGGCAAATGGTTTGTTATCGCGCAGGAGTTTGATGTTGCGGAAGGAGCCGATGCTGTTGGGGCCGCCCGAGAGGTACAGGGCGTTAAACACCGATGCTGTGGCGGGCAGGGTATAGGTTCCGGGGCGGCGTGCATCACCAATAATATGCACTTTGATAGAGCGCATTTTCCCGAGGTCGATTTGCGCGAAAGTGCCGGGGTTTGCGCCTTTTATATCGGCGTATATTGATGATAGTTTATTGCTCAGTTTATTTTGCGCATCGTCGAAGTTTATACCGGCCAGAACCACGGGACCGATATCGGGGATGATAATCTGCCCGTTTTTATTCACGGTAAGCTGGTACGAGGCTTGCGAGTTTCCCCAGATGGTGATTACAATTTCGTCGCCAATGTTGATGATGTAATTACGCGGGGTTGGAATGTTGGGATTGGGCTCGAAGCTGCTGTTGCTGCTGTCGAACAGGTATGTGCCAAAACGGTTGCTGGCCGATGTGTAGCCTCCGGAGCGTATGGTGAGGTCGGTTATTTCTTCCTCCTGAACTTCGGCTGCATCATCGTCGGCCGTGCTTTGTTCATCATCAGTATCCGGCTCAAGGGCATCAGCGGCGATGTCGTCGGATGTTACGGTGCTGCCTTCGTCCATTCGTCGGAGCATGTCCTGTATTTGTTGTTCGGAAGCGCCCCGTTGGCGTGCCAGTTCAGCGGCTGCATCGCGGGAGAGTCCGCTTTGCTCGAGTTTTTTCTTAGCCTGCTGAACTTCAGTATCGCTCATTTGGTTGGGGTCGATGTTTTGCGGTATGTCCTGGGCAAGAGATGCCATTGTGGCTATACACAAAAAGATGATGGTGATTATGCGTGTCATTGTTATGTGTTTTTTGTTGGTTTCTTTTTTCGGATTGTTATTTGCCTTGCGGCAATATTGTTAAATTTTTAAACCGCAGAGAAGCAGAGAGCGCAGAGTTTTTTTGCCTTTCGGTAAATGTGTTATGCCCACAAAGGCACAAAGAGAACAAAGGGTGAATATAGGTGTGATTTAGGTGTTGTATGAATGACAAATTTCCAACAATCCAATATTCCAATTTTCTCCACCTTTGGTGAAGTTTTGTTTTTAAAACCGCAAAGGCACAGAGACGCTGAGTTTATTGCCTTGCGGCAATATTGTTAAATTTTAAAACCGCAGAGA
>JAQIDF010000127.1 GCA_027858145.1 Prolixibacteraceae bacterium
TTTTAGATTTATCATTTGCTAGCATTGTCAGTGCTGTTTTAAGTATAATGTTGTAGTTTTCTGCTGAATAACCATTCCTTTTTCTGGATTTATCTTCCCCAAACTCAACGTCTAGAGTCCAGTGTAATTTGTTTTCTACTGACCAATGCTTTCTTATTTGTTTATTTATAGTGCTTGCATTTGAAGGTAAGTCTGATATGTAATAACGTTGTTCCGTTGTTGTTTCTCCACTTGTTTTATGATATACTTCTGATTTTATCTTAATTAGCGTTCTTAAACCTTTCCATCGATCTATATTTTCAATATGGCTTAATGAGCTATATGCATAGCATGTTCGTTTCTCTATTCGTCCATGTCCAAAATCATTTTCCACATCTATAGAGGTAGGCTTTTCGAAACGGATAGTGTCCAATATTGACTGCTCTAAAGATCCTTGGTTACCTTTTACTGCAAGTATATAGTTAGCCCCTTTGCTTCTTATTTTTTCAACAATATCCGTTTGGCAGCCCATGGCATCTATCGTAATAGTGCAACCTTCTATTGCAATAAGTTCAAGCAGTTCTGGTATGGCTGTAATTTCATTACTTTTTTCATCAACTTTGACTTGCCCAAGTGTTATCCCATTGTCGGAAGCAAATGCTGATACAATATGTGGCATCTTGCTACCATTTTTTTTGGGATTTGCACCCCGAATAGATTTACCATCAATCGCTATTACTTCCCCATCTGATTTCTCCCGAATACTTTCAATCCAGTTTATGAAACAGGTATTAAATATTTTGGGGTCTAAGGCAGTAAAAACTCTCTCAATAGTGTAGCTTGATGGGATACCGTTTGTGAAATTGCCATACTTTTTAAGCCAATTCAATTGACTGTTTCCGAAAACTTCAACTAACACCCAACTATCTGCACCGCATAATACTGCTGATATTGTAAGTAGCAGAATATCTGATAAATGATGTTGTAAGTTTCCTCTGTATGTACAACGGGGATCTTTCAAACTGGCAAAATGTTTTGTGAAAAGTGGTTGATTTGCGGTCGGACCCTGATTTTGTGTCATTTTTTTTTAACACAGACTTCGGTGTTAATACCCTGCAAATATAGTTACTCTTTTGTTTCGGTCCAAATTACCAGTCATCTTTTTTGAATGCTTTTGCCCTGTCTAACTTGACTGTTAATTTGGAATACTGGTGCTCTTTACACTTGCAGGTAACTTGTTTATATGCGTTATTTAGTCCACTTTTTTAATGTTATTATGATCATCAATTGTGAATATAAATTAAGCAAAAGCCAAGATAATCATATTTGTGTAGAATTAATAATTGTCATTGTCGATTGGTAATTGCAGTGTGTTTTCAATGTGAATACAAAATGTGAATACATGAATACAAGATGAAAACACCTTGTAATGTGCTAAAATGCCGGGCAAAATGGCAGTGATGGGGTAGGGTGCACCAAATTACCCCAAAATGAGTTGTAAACACTGTTTACACGGTGTGTTTCACTGTTTTGCATGTTTGTTTTGGTTGTGGCGGTATGAATTGCGGGAGTGTGCGGTGTAAACCCTGTTTACAACTTGAATACCACTGGCTTTCGTTGTTTAGCTTCTCAGTAGCGCTTAATGTTGAAAGTTTGCACTGAGACCACAGTTAAATTTATAAAATTGTTGAACCTATATAAAAACCGATTGAAAACACTATAAGCAAACTGTTAGTTTTGTGAGTATTGGAGCATTGTTTAGTTCAATCCCGATGGCCATCCTTCAATGTAGAGCGTATGCAAGCAACGCTCAATTGAAAGCTAATTGTTAGCGGCTGGTTTTTATTCATTTTTCCTTGCAAACCATTGTGTATGTTCTCTTGAGAAGGCATTCTCACAATTCATTATATATTCTGAAAAGTCTTCTTCATTCTCAATTATTGTTGTCTCAGATTTAATTAAGATAATTTCATGGGCAGTTAATGAATACGAAGAAGAAAGTTCATTGTGCTTTTTAGCTTGTAACCAAGTCAAAACTGATGATGCAGCAACTGCAATAACTTCAATTGGCAATTTTAAATCAGCTTGATAAATATTAATTAGTAATAAAACAATAGCTATTGCATGAAGAACAACAGTAGTCCAGAACCAAACTCCTGCACGGTTCTTATTATATTTCGATTTTTTAGTATACCATAATGCTTGATTCGTAATTCTTTCTTTACGGTATAAATCAAATCTTTCTAATAAATCTAATTTTCTTACTTCTATCATCTTTTCTGTTATTGGGTCTTCAATACTTGCATCAATTCCCAATTTGCCAATTAGACTTTCATTTTGTTTTAAGATTATTTTTAAATCTTTCACAAAATGTTTTCTCATTATTTCAACTTTTTCACAATCTAAATATGGTTCAGCACGCATCATCCAGCGCCATGAACGTGTCTTTACAGATTCAGCTACAGCTCGTCCGTTATACCAGATATCATCAGGTCTACTTACTCTTAACCATATCATTATAAACATAGTTGCTAAAAATAGAATAGTAGCAATAATTTTCAGAATTGGATTTGGTTCTCCATATGAAAAGTATGCAAACAGTGCCGCAACAATTAAAAGTATTAAATACCACGCAATTCCTTTAAAGTATTTTTTTTGTTCTTTTATGGAAGAGTTGTTTGCTGATTGATAGAGTCCAGGTAAATCTTTGTCATTAACAGTTACTGCCATTTCTTAAGGTTTTACTTTTGTTTTTGATGCAACAGGTTGTGTCCTTTTATCAAATGCTTTGTCAATATAATCATTGGGACTAGAAATGAAATCATCCCATTTTACTAAGACACAATACCTATCGTCTTCTGACCAAGCGCATTTGTTATGAGGTATATAGTAATTGTAACTGAATTCTTTTACCGTTGTTGAGTCGTTGATAGCTACATGATTATGAGAATTACCACAAGTTTGGCAAATGCCTGAACCTGTGTAAACGGTATCGTACATTGAAGGAAGAACTACTCCTAATATTCCGCTTTTGGAATTTCCTTGCCCATGATAAAGAGAAGCTTGTAATTCACGTTTGATAAATCTTTGTTCATCCCAACCTAAATTTTCAGAACTTCTAATACCAATCAAGCAAATAGTAACTGTGGAATCAGAGAGGTAATCTGCTCTTATTTTTTTCATGATATAGTCTTCATCATCAGAATTAATAGGTTCATTTAATGATTTATCAATCATGTCCACATCAAGATTATTCTGAATATAGTTTTTGTAATCTATATCTTCAGTTTTAAATGAAATAAAGCATTTATGTCCCATATTTAATATTTTAGGTTATTGTTTCACTTTTCAAACTTGCCGCTAACTTGTATATATACGTTATTTTGTCCACTTTTTTAATGTTATTATGATCATCAATTGTGAATATAAATTAAGCAAAAGCTAAGATAATCATATTTGTGTAGAATTAAGAATCGTTAGTGTAGGGATAGGATGACTCCAAATTACCCCAAAAAGAGTTGTAAACACTGTTTACACGGAGTGTTTCACTGTTTTGCGTGTTTGTTTTGGTTGTGGCGGTATGGATTTCGGGAGTGTGCGGTGTAAGCCGTGTTTACAACTTGAATGCCACTGGCTTTCGTTGTTTAACTTCTCAGTAGCGCTTAATGTTGAAAGTTTGCACTAAAACCACAGTTGAATTTATAAAATTGTTGAACCTATATAAAAACCGATTGAGAACACTATAAGCAAACTGTTAGTTTTGTGAGTATTGGAGCATTGTTTAGTTCAATCCCGATGGCCATCCTTCAATGTAGAGCGTATGCAAGCAACGATCAATTGAAAGCTAATTGTTGGCAATAGTTTTTATTTTACTTGTTGTTATCTTGACCCTGGAAAACTATCAACATATTTTATTTTAAAGTCAGGAAAACTATCAACAATCTTGATTTTAAAATCAGGAAAACTATCTACAATTTTCCATTTACCAGGAGAATTTGGGAAACTTTCAACAACCTTGACTTTTAAATCAGGAAAGCTATCAACTACTTTTACTTTGTAATCGGGAAAACTATCTACTATTTTAATTTTTCCATAAATTTTTGATACATCTGGTTTTGCCATAATAGTTTTTATTTAATGTATTTATTCCAATTTAAAGTTAGAAACTCATGAATTCCGCTTGGTGCATAATTCGGGTAGATTTTTTTTAAAATCCTCTTTTGCAATTTCGAAATTTTTGTTTCGGATTTTATTTTTAGTTGCTAAATAAAGTAAGCCAATACTCGGTGAGCGTGAAACTCCTTGATTACAATGTATTAGAATTTCTTTTCCGTTATTCAAATGTTCATCAATAAATTCTAATGATTTTTCAAATAATATATTTTCGAAATATTTTCCAGTTGGTGGGTCAATCATATTCAAAATAATTCTTCTTTCTCTATAAGCGATTAGATATTCAGGATGATTTTTGTCAGCTGTTCTTCCTGAATAAACAAGTGCTTTTCGATGACAAGGTTCTTTACAGGCTTGTACAAAACAAAAGTCGGTGTTGTATTGATGCGTATCATAATCAATTAAATTCCCAACGTAAATATTCTTATCGATTTCTGTCATTCTAAATTATTGCCAACGGTTGTGGTATGAATTGATTGGCATTTCATAGCTCTTCCGTATCAATTTACAGTAAACATAATTAAAAGAACGAACCTACGCAAACCACTGACTGCCAATTTATTTACACCACGTGTTATGTGGCGTTTTATTCTATTTTCATAATCCATAATGAACAATCACCACGTTTTTTATCAGTTTTTGAATATACAAGATATTTCTTGTTATTTGAAAAAGTCAAATCACGATATCTACCTCGCTCTTTAATCAGAAATTGAATCGGTGATAATGTTTCCGCATTAACATCAAGTACTCGACAATTCTGGCTATAAGGGAATGAACCTTTATTAATTTTCTCATACTCCCATAAGCTTAAATTTTCCAACAAATCAGATTCCTCAAAATTTATGATGTCTTTTGAAATATCAGTCACAATTTGTTTTTTCGCTGAAATATAGAAATATATCGAATCACCATTTGGAGTCCAAGTTGGCTTGTAATAATATTTCCACTCCTTATCAAAATATTTTTTAATCTTACCATCTACTGAAATCAGGCAAAGATTTTGTCCTTGTCCATTTATCGACATCCGTAATATAGGATTACCTAAGCTATCTTGTGTTGGCCACATTTCTGAACTGGCATATATTATCCACTTTTTATCAGGTGATAATTGATAGTGGTCATAACGGTAAGGATTATCTGTAATTTTTATTTCTACTCCTGTATTTATATTTTTCTTATAAATATGTTCAAAATCTTTAAAGTAAACTATCCAGTCGTTATCCAGCCATTGTGGATACATACACTCTTCGCAAATTTGTTGAAATTGGTCTCCATAAATTGAAGTGACTCCAATTTTCCTGAATCCATATTGAAAAGCTATCAGTTTATCGTTGTCCGAAAAAATTGGATTAGACTCCTTTTCGTTTAAAGATGTCAATTTTCTATTTTCCGAGCTATTAATTACAGGAAGTGAGTCTATATTTATATTGTTTGCATTTATTACAGTTCTTTCAACTTGCTCTCCACAAGTCATGTGCATTGTGAGATAACCAACATATGTATCTGTTATTACTTTTCCATTTAAAGCATTTATCAAAACTGTCTCATAATTTTGTCCATCGCCATCATCACATAACAGGCTTTTAACTATCCAAATGGTATCACCTTGCATTTCTGCCTCATATTCTGATAATCCAACTGGTAATCCGTTTGACAATGCAATATCAATTGCTCTATCTTTACTAATCAGGTTATTTTGAGAATACAATCCTGCTGATTTAAACAACAAGAATAGAACTAAAAATATCAATCTATTTCTCAGCATAATTGGTAATTATTTGGTGTCTCGGTAAATGCCACCTAACTTGTTTATATGCGTTATTATGTCCACTTTTTTAATGTTATTATAATCATCAATTGTGAATATAAATTAAGCAAAAGCTAAGATAATAATATTTGTGTAGAATTAAGAATCGTTATTAAAGAGTTGTAAACACTGTTTACACGGTGTGTTTCACTGTTTTGCGTGTTTGTTTTGCTTGTGGTGGTATGGAAAAGACTGTGTGCTTGTTTAACCCCTATAGTGCAGAGCGTTGATCAACAGCGGCTAAGCCCTCCGCCAGCTGGCGGAAAAACACAATTGGGCGTGGTAAAGCAACACCTCATTGACCAAAAAAGGCGGTAAGTTCTCGTGCTTACTGTCTTTCTTCATGGCCCAACTGTGACTTAATTCCTAATATGTTAACGGCTGGCTTTTTTTATAATTTTTCAAGTTTCTTAATCCATTCATTAAATCTTGGACTTTTTGCTTTTATCTTTTTTAAGCCAATTGCTTCAGCTAAAATATTTCCATAAACAATTTTGTTGTATCCAAGAATGATCCTTTCTAACCTATGAGAAGGAGATGTTTCTCTATTGTTGTTTATCATTTCAGGATTGCTATATTGTTTGAATGTTTGAGTTAATTCATCAATACCAACCAGTTCTTTTTCTGGGATTTGTTCATGAAATATATCGATATCATTAAAAAGTAGTCCTTCAAATTCATGAAGTTGTAAATATGGAATGAAACGAGATCTTACAGCATCATCAATACTTTCTAACATCCCATGCTCAAGTATTTCCATCCTTTTATTTTTATTTGGCTGCTGTTCTGCTTCATCCCACATTGGGAAATTGTATTTGCTATACATCCGTAATAATCAATAAGGGTAGTTACAAAAGCTTTTGAGTCATTTGTTAAATGAAGAGTAATTTGTTTTTTTAATTCTGACCACTTCACAATACCACCCATTGATTTTTTTATAAGCGGTGATTGAATAAAAATATCTTTCTTCGCAAAATATGGAGTTAGAATTGTGTTGCAGAATTCCTTTTCAGTTTCACCTTCGCATATAATAATTACTCTTTTCATTCTTTAATAATTTGGTTGACCTGTAGTTATTATATTTCTTTTCCATAAATCATTAATGGTATAATCCTCGAGCCATGCTTGAAGCTTATTCTCATTTAAACGTTTAAATTTTGAGCACCCATCAATTTGGTCAACAGTAATAATTGAGTCTGGTGAAAAATGACTTATTAAATCTGTCGATTGTGTTGCAATAATAACTTGACATCCTTTAGCAGAAACTGATTTTATCATGCCTGCTAATTTCGCAATAGCCGAAGGATGTAATCCCAATTCCGGCTCGTCTATTATTATTGTATCAGGTAGATTAGGTTGCATAAATAAAACAGTTAATGCAATAAACCGAATTGTTCCATCTGATAAATCATTTACTCCATAAACAGTGTCACTATATTTATCTTTCCACTGTAACTTTACAAAACTCTCATTATTCGGAATAAAATAAAAGTCTGAAAAATATGGCGCAATAGATTGGATTGTTTTAACAATTTTATTGTATACAACCTTTTCTTCTTCTTTTATGTCATATAAGAATGCGGCCAGGTTTGCTCCATTACTATACAAATAATAAATGTCATTTTCTATGTGGCTTGGAATTGTAAAAGGTGACTTGTCACTTGTATCATGGAAGTGATATTTTCTAAATCCATCAAGATATTTGATTACATAAGGAGCCCGACTATTATCTGTTGTTTTTATCCTTGCCTCTCTGCTTGAACGGCCTATATCCCAACCAGGATCACCATTGAGTATTAGATGTTCTTCTGTGACGATAAATCCATCAGCACCCAATTTAAGTGTTGCAGAATAGCCATTAATGCCATTTTCAAACTCGACTTTAAAACTAATAGTATCAGTTACCTTTTGTCCCTTATGAAGAATTTTATTTTCACCTCCTGTTAGTGCAATATATTCATTTAGATTTTTGTTATAGAGTCGATTCAATAAATCAAAAAATGAAATAAAATTACTTTTTCCACTTCCATTAGCACCAATTAATAAATTAATCGGTGTTAAATCAATTCTTTCGGATTTAATCGATTTGTATCCTGATATCTCTATGTAATCCATTTATTGATTATTTATTTTAAATCCCAAATTTAATAAATTAACAAGAAATTACTATTTATAAAAACGCTGTACTTTCGAAAGTGCATTTTTAAGCTTGCCGTTAACATTCCGCAAATATGATTAGTTGCGGAGTGTCCCGATGTACATCGGGATCGAAAAGCACCAAGGCTAATGCGGGCTGTAAAACCTGATTATCAGCTCCGAAACCGAAATTAATTTGTTTACTAAACATTGTTGTCCGGTTAAAACTATTGATTGCTTCGCAAAGCTCGCAATGACGAGATGTTTAAGGTATTTCGGAGAGGGAGGGGTTGCGATCGCGAGGAACGAAGCGGGAAGCAATCTTTTCAAATATTATTTTCTTTACCGGACAAAAGTGTTTACTAAACTAAAAATTATTATTGAGTATAACAAATTATGAATAGTTTCTCAAACGTGTGAAACATGTAACTTTTTTTTAAAGTTGTGTAATGTTTATCTGCATTGTGAAGAGCACCTTTGTACTATATCTGGTAGAATTTAAAAATCCAAAATCATGAACAAAGAAGAATTAACAGGAAAATGGAATGAGCAGAAAGGTAAACTCAAACAGAAGTATGCATTCCTTACTGAAAATGACCTGATTTTTGAAAAAGGTAAA
>JAQIDF010000160.1 GCA_027858145.1 Prolixibacteraceae bacterium
TTGAGCTGCAAATGGATTTCACCATTGAAATACACGAATCAATTCATTGTATGAATTGTCAAAATATTAAATTTATTCGTGCATTCGTGGCTTGAAATCTTAAATGCGGTTGCCCTGCAGCATTGAAAAGGATAAAACACGCACCAATTTTGTATTGAGCATTGATAAGGTGAAGGAAATCATCAATCTAAACAACTAGCCCCACAAAACATCGAAAACAAAATTTTCACACTGCGTGGTGTACAGGTGATGCTGGATAGCGATTTAGCAGAGTTATATCAAGTAAATGTTAAAGTCTTAAATCAAGCTGTTAAAAGAAACATTGAACGTTTTCCACAAAGATTTCGTTTTCAACTTGACGAAAATGAATACTTCAATTTAAGGTCACAAATTGTGACCTTAGAGCAAGGGCGTGGAAAACACAGGAAATATTTGCCTTATGTTTTTACAGAACAGGGAGTAGCTATGCTTTCATCTGTATTACGGAGCGATATTGCTGCAAATATCAGCATTCAGATTATGGATGCCTTTATAGCCATGCGCAAATTCCTGATGCAAAATGCTTCAGTATTTCAACGTCTTGATAAATTAGAAATGAAAATGTTGAAGACCGATGAAAAATTCGAGAAGGTTTTCAAAGCATTAGAGGATGGACAGTTACGACCCGACAAAGGCATTTTCTTCAACGGACAAATATTTGATGCCTACACTTTTGTGGCCGACTTGATTAAAAACGCTAAAAACGAAATCATTTTAATTGATAATTACATTGATCAATAGATCGTTAGATTTTAGACATGAGACAATAGATTAAATCTGACAGGATGATCCTATCAGATTTCGGGAAAATTGTTGATAATGAATGGAACCTGTCATTTGAAATACGCAATGAATTGTTTTGCGATGAATATATTATCATGCCCAACCATTTAAAATGGAACAATGACCAATTTAACCCTAAAAATAAATAAAAATAAAAAATCACACCACTATTTGAACCTTTTGAAAAACAAGCTGTTTATGAATTGTTACTTTTTAGTAACATGAACTCAATGTAGTTTTAACTACATGAAGTTCAAGGTTTGGTTTTGTTAGTTTGGTTAAGGTTAAAACCGCGGGGTGGTTCCCGCGGTTTTTTTATGTGTATTTTTTTTGAAATATAGCTATCTATACTCTAATTCAAGACGACTCAGTTCTGTTTCGGCATTTATTTTCACTTTCAGGAATTGTGCTTCTACATTTACAGCCATCTGATATGACAATGGCACCCAGTATCCATAAGCCCCGGCACCACTACCATAGCTCGTACGTGAGGCTTCAACTTCTTCAAATTCATCTCCATTTATCGAAAGTTCAAAACTAAGGTTCGTCATATCTTCCTGACAAAAAGAATTTATTTTTACATGCTTAATATATCCGGGCACGTAATAAATAATTTCATCGCCCTCTTTTCCATTCAAACGATACATGTCTTCTTTAAACTTCCTGTCGTTAGCTGTTGAAATGGTAATTCCCCGTGTACAATAATACATGCGTCCAAAATTTTTCATATTGTCGACCAGCATTTTTGTTTCAACCTCAACAGGCCCCACTACTTCAGAAGGTAATGATTCCCCGGATTTGTTTTTAGCGATGAGCTTGTAATAGTAGGTTTTTCCTATTTCAGCGGATTGATCGTTAAATAAAGGGTAGTATTGCTGAGAAGCGTCTGATAGATTATAGCCTACAATTTCAAAATCTCCCTCAGTTGATTCGGAGCGGTATAAATCGTAAGCCGATGCTCCGGCAGAACCTTTCCAGGTAATTTTACCAACATGTTCAATGGGTAACAATTCAGGAGCCGAAGGTTTAGGCACTGGCGGCATTGTTTCACCATTAATTTCGTAAGCTTTCTCGCGCAAAAGCGCCATAAGATTCCGTTCATCATATTCTTCGCCTGAATCGAAACCGGGCCAGTGGTACGACTTATAACGGCCATAACCAAGCGGCTCCGAATGCCAGTAAAAACCTCCATCACGACGATGTCCACGCAGCCCCCAAATCAGCATTCCAACAATATCCGAATCAATAACACGGTTGATGTATTGCTCAATGGCCGGTGTTCCCACAAAACCAAATTCACCAATCATGTATGGTTTGCGGCCGTCAATTTTTTCAATATTTCGCTCAACATTCTCGATAAATTTCTGTGGGTCAACCTCGTAATGATGCGAATGAACAATATCGATAGAGCTTTCTGTTATCGATTCTTCACGCACCGTTCGGTCATCAATGGCATGATAACCGTCAAGTATGAGGTGGTTACTATCGAGGCTTTTTATATAGCGGGTAATCTGCACTGTCCACTCAAACGGACTGGTTAATTCGTTGCCCGTTTCCCAGCACATGATAGCTTTATCTTCTTTATACGATGTCCCAGTTACCGTATTCACCCTGTTTACGGTAAAATCAATAGTTTTTTTGAAGTCAGCAATAAGCTGCGAATCAGTCCAGAATTCATCTTTTTCCTTATCACGAAATGCAGCATATTCGGGACGGCCACCCATCCATGGCCAGTTGTTCAACAACGAAAAAATCACGCGAATCTGGTATTCATTGGCCAGGGCAAGAACCATATCCATGGTTTCAAATGCTTCCTCGTTGAATTCACCAGGGTCGGTCACGTAGGTAGGTGTACCTTCAGGCGCATTCTGCATCCGTGCAGGAATGGTGTACATGCGTATAACTTTACCGCCGGTTTGTTTAATGGTTTCAAAAACATCGCGCAACTCATATTCATTGGGAAGGGAATATGGCGATAAACGTGAAAACTCAAATTCGTCTTCGTTATAGTTTAATGTAGGCACGTTGTACGACACAAAACGAAAGGTTTCATCACCATCTTTAAGCTGATTCCCATCAACGGTTATAAAATTTTCAAAACCTTCATTTTCAGACTCTTCTGCAACCTTATTAGTGTTACAGGCAATAAAAAACAAAACTGACACTAAAACAGCCAGAACGCTTACTGATTTTTTCATCTCATTAATATTTTAACAGTTTAAATACCGGGTTGATTTCTGAATAAATACTCAAATCAACCAAATATAATAAAATTGAATATCGCCTGAGATGAAACGACAAAATGCTGTTAAAAAATGATTTAATACTATCAACTTTATATTTCAACCCATGCATTTTGGGCTTCACTCTCAAATAATGCATCAATAACAATCATATTATTAACCGCATCCATTAGTGGCGTAGGTACAACAGTATTATTAAGTACTGCATTGGCAAAAGCTTCGGCCTGTTTAGTATATTGGTCGATAGAGTCGAACTTAAACTGTTCGGTTTTTTGGGCCGTAAACAGCAAAACTCGTGCAACACCATTTGCCGGGGCATTTACCGGAATATCAACTTCAATTCGACCTTTATCTCCTACAATTTGCACACGTTGAAACGGACTCAACTGAGTTGAACATGTAAAAGTTGAAGATATACCATTGGCAAAATTAAGTACACCCGATGTTAACCTGTCAGTTTTCATCACAAGGTCACGGTCAACCAGCCCCAATACCCGTTTAGGTTCGTCCCCCAAAATAAAACGTGGAATCGAAATGCAGTAACAGCCTATATCCATTAAAGCCCCACCACCAATATCGGCCTGGTTTCTTATATTTTCAGGGTCGTCGTTGTAATACGAGAAAAAAGACTGAATGGTCTTTACCTCACCAATTGCACCTTCATCAACAAGCTGCTTCGTTTTAATCCATTGTGGATGAAAACGGTACATAAAAGCCTCCATCACCTTTAGTTCAGGATATTTGGCCGTTTCTTCGAGCAAAGAAACCGCTTCGGCTGTGTTCAGTGCAATTGGCTTTTCGCATAGCACATGTTTCCCGGCTTCCAGTGCTTTTATTGTATACGGAACGTGTAAATGGTTGGGCATCGGATTATAAACAATATCAATACTTTCATCGGCCAGCAGCTCTTCATAGCTACCGTAACTGTTTGGAATTCCCAGCTTTTTAGCGGTTTTCTCTGCCTTTTTAGCATTACGCGATGAAATAGCCACAACCTCGCAATTATTTGCTTCCTGTATGGCCGGTATTACTTTTTCTACTCCAATATTTGCTGTGCTTAGTATTCCCCAACGTGTTTTCATAGTTTTTTTTTCAAACTTAGTGAAGAAAACGCACAAAGACAATAGTAAAATTTATTCCTTCCAGATTAACACACCTGCGGGAGAAATTTCGGGTTCTCCAATAATTACGGTTGCATTTTCAGGTAACTCAAATTTATAGGGTTCGGAACGATAATTCACGGCAATCCAAAACCCATCGCGCCAATAAGC
>JAQIDF010000237.1 GCA_027858145.1 Prolixibacteraceae bacterium
GCCGAACAACTGTCGAAAACTGAACGAAAAGAGTTTTCGTCCATCATCAATAAAAGTGCCGACAGCCTTCTGCAAATCATTAACGATATTATTGATATTTCGAGTCTCGAAACCAGACAGCTAAGGATCTATCCTGTTCAATTTAAACTGAACCCGCTGCTCGAAGCTTTATACACAGAATATACCGGACTTGCTGAAAAGTCACCCTACAAAATTGAGATAAGGCTTCTCAAACCCGGTGAAGATATCGTGATTACAACCGATAAAAACCGGCTGAACCAAATATTTGTGAATTTGCTCAACAACGCCATGAAGTTTACGCCCGAAGGATATATTGAGTTTGGAATTACCCGGTACGATGAGCAAAAAATTTATTTTAAGGTTGAAGACTCGGGTATTGGTATATCGAAGGATTTTCAAGAGATTATTTTCGACCGCTTCCGGCAGATTGAAAGCAGCTCAACCCGAAATTTTGGTGGTAACGGATTGGGACTGTCAATTGTTAAGAACCTGATTGATGTTATGGGCGGCGATATCAGCCTGGAGTCAGAAACCGGTAAAGGGTCCTGCTTTAATTTTTATTTGCCCCGATAATGTTTATTGGATAAAGGCTAAATTGTTAAACAAACATTAGAAGGCGTTGCTTTTTATTGGTTTATTTTTTTCCTTTACATCCTCAATCTGAAAAGTCAATGGGAAATGATAAATATCCGTCAAAATTACTGGAAAGTGCCGTCGAAGAATTTTCAAAGCTTCCCGGCATTGGCCGAAAAACTGCGCTTAGGCTGGTTCTTCATTTGTTAAGGCAAGACCAAAGTGAGGTAGAAGCTTTTGGGAACGCGGTTATTCAATTGAAAAAAGAAATTAAGCATTGCACGGTATGTCACAATATTTCGGATACCGAAGTGTGTAGTATTTGCTCGAGCCCGGGGCGAACGAGCTCGGCTATTTGTGTTGTCGAGAGCATTCGCGACGTTATGTCGATCGAAAATACTCATCAGTTTAACGGTCAGTATCACGTGCTGGGTGGTGTAATTTCGCCCATGGACGGCATCGGGCCCAACGAACTTGAAATTGATTCGCTGGTTGAGCGTGTGCGTGAAAACGATACTGCTGAAGTGATATTGGCGCTAAGTACAACCATGGAAGGCGATACCACCAACTTTTATATTTACAAAAAACTAAAAAACATTGAGGTTAGGGTTACTACCATAGCAAGGGGGGTGTCGGTTGGCGGCGAACTTGAATATACCGATGAACTTACCCTGGGGCGCTCAATTGTTAACCGGGTGACCTACAATGATACGCTATCGCAATAAATTACGTTATTAATGATAAAGGAATACCAGATGAAGCTGTCGATTGTTATTGTAAATTATAATGTAAAACACTTTTTGGAGCAATGCCTGCATTCGGTCCGGAAAGCAATTCACAATATCGATGCCGAGATTTTTGTAGTTGACAACAATTCGGTTGACGGTTCAATTGGTATGCTCGTGCATAAATTCCCCGAAATAAAGCTGATAGCCAACAAGCGAAACGTGGGGTTTGCCAGGGCCAACAACCAGGCCATTAAGCAATCAGTAGGTGAGTATGTTTTGCTGCTGAACCCCGATACCGTGGTAGAGGAAAATTCGTTTGAAAAAATCATCGCTTTTATGGATGACACCCCCGATGCCGGAGCACTGGGGGTAAAAATGATCGACGGGAGGGGTCATTTTCTGCCCGAATCGAAAAGAGGACTGCCAACACCCTGGGTGGCTTTTTATAAAATCTTCGGTCTTTCGTCGCTCTTTAAAAATTCAAAACGATTTGGGCGTTACCACCTTTCGTATTTGAGCAACGACGAGGTTCACAAGGTTGATGTGCTGGCCGGTGCTTTTATGTTTATGCGCAGGGAGGCCCTCGATAAAACTGGTCTTTTAGATGAAGATTACTTTATGTATGGCGAGGATATTGACCTCTCGTACAAGATAACCCAAAATGGTTACCATAACTACTATTACCCCGAAACAACCATTATTCATTATAAGGGCGAAAGCACCAAAAAGGGAAGCCTGAATTACGTGCGCATGTTTTACAATGCCATGATTATTTTTGCCCGCAAACATTTCTCAAAGCAATATGCAGGTCTCTTTTCCTTTTTTATCCACCTGGCCATTTACATCAGGGCAGGCATAGCCGCGGTTAACCGTTTGGTCAAAAAAATTTGGCTCCCAGCGCTCGATTTTATTTTCATGTGGACGGGTTTTATGCTGTTGTTGCCATACTGGGAGGCTTATCGTTTCGATCCCGGATATTACCCTGATTCACTGATTAACCTTATCGTGCCGGGGTATATTTTGACGTGGTTGGTTGCCCTGTATTATTCGGGCGGGTACGACAGTCCTGTAAGCCTGTTAAAAATAGGGAAGGGCTTGGGTTACGGTACCATTTTTATTCTGGTGGTTTATTCATTGTTGCCCAGCAGCATGCGGTTTTCAAGGGCTATCATCCTGTTGGGGGCTGCCATGTCAGTTTTTATCATTCTTTTTGAACGTATCGTGTTGCACTTTCTGGGCAGCGAGAAATTCAAACTTGGCACGCGTAAGCCCAAGCGGGTAGCTATAGTGGGACTGAAAAAGGAAAGCGGGCGGGTAAACGATTTGCTCGAAAAAACAGGTCTCCCGTTTATATTGGGTGGTTACATTTCAACCAAGCGCAAGCCACGCTCCGAGCGTTACCTGGGCTCAATTTATCAGGTGCGCGAGATCATCCGTATCAACAATATAGACGAACTGATTTTTTGCTCTGAAGATATTTCTTCACAGACGGTAATACGCACCATGCTTCAACTTTCAGACTTTAAGGTTGATTATAAAATTGCACCACCAGCCAGTGTGTCGATTATAGGCAGCAACTCCATCGAAACGGCTGGAGACCTTTATGTGGTGAATGTGAATGCTATTACCGGTGAAAAAAACAAACGTAATAAGCGGCTTTTTGATGTGGTATTTGCGCTCTCCCTGCTGGTATTTAGTTTTATAGCGGTTTGGTTCGTATACAATAAAAAAGGGTTTTTCAGGAATATTTTTAAAGTGCTTGGACGGAAATTCAGCTGGGTGGGTTACCATCCGGTTAACACAGAGCTATACCTGGGGTTGCCGGTAATAAACAAGGGCATATTGCAAACTACCGATTTGCTAAACGTTGAAGCACCAGAAACCGATGTGATTGACCGGCTGAATGTTTTTTATGCCCGAGATTACAAAGTTGTAAAAGATGTTGAAATTGTATTTAAAGCATTTAAAAAAATTGGAAACTTATGAATATTGAATATAAAACCATAACGCTAAGGGCACTTGAGCCTGAGGATATAGACCGATTGTATGCCTGGGAAAACGATCCGGAGAGCTGGCAGGTGAGCAACGTTCATGCGCCTTTGGCGAAATATAACCTGATGCGCTATGTTGAAGCCTCGCACCGCGATATATGGGAAAGTAAGGAAATGCGCCTGATGATTGAAAATGCCGATAAAAAGCCGGTGGGAACAATTGAGTTGTTCGATTTCGATCCGTATCACTCGCATGCCGGTGTAGGTATAATGATTTATAACAAGAAGGAACGCCGTAAAGGCATAGCGGGACTGGCGCTTGATGCCATTTCGCTTTATGCACGTAACGAACTGGGCATCTTTCAGCTTTATGCCAATATTGCCGATTCCAACAAAGCCAGTGTAACCCTTTTCAGGAAAAGTGGATTTGAAGTTAACGGAGTGAAAAAAAAATGGCTGCGTACGCCCAATGGCCGCGAAGACGAGATTTTTTTACAAAAGGAACTTTAAATAAAAAAGTGGGCTGTACTGGATTCGAACCAGTGACCCCTACCCTGTCAAGGTAATGCTCTAAACCAACTGAGCTAACAGCCCGTCATACGACAGGCACAAAAATATCAATTTTTTATTCAGGATGTAGCTTTTTAGCTAATTTTCGCGATATCATCGGCATAATCCATTTGCAAGTCCTCGTGCAGCATCCCCTGTACCTTTTGGATACGATCAACCTGCCTCATGAAAAGATTGCCGAGAACCGACCCGTAACGTAAAGGTAACCCGGCAGTTTTCATTTTGCGGCAAAAGTAAATCAGCAGCTCAAGCTCTGTTGTTTTTTCGCCTGAAAATTTAATGTATTTCTGCGTTGTCCGAAGCACTTTTCGCACTGTTTTCTTGGCCAGAAAAGTCCGTGAAGTATTCAGGTTCTTAAATTGTTCGTCAATTACTTTTTTCACTTCCTCTATAAATAAATTTTGGTCGTTGCTATGATAAATGAGGTAACTGAGTAACTCTTTATTTTCCACTTTATGTTTGGCCATTCTCAGGCAATAGGCTGCCAGCACATCGGGAGATAAGTGTAGAAGTTCTTTTTTTAGTGTACCAATTGATTCGGGCTTCATTAAAACAAAAGTAAACAAAAATCTACTGCAAATTAAGCTTCTCCTCTAATTGTACGACAAAAGAAAAAGCGAGATTATTATCTTTGCACAAAATTTATTTATATGGCAACTTTTCTTTTTGACGAAATAATATTTGGCCCGGTGCAGAGTCGACGGCTGGGCGTGTCGCTGGGGATTAATCTTTTACCAAGCGACAGTAAACTGTGTTCGTTTGATTGCATTTACTGTGAGTGTGGCTGGAATCCTGATCCGCGAAAAGTAAAGGCAAAGTTGCCATCGAGGGTGCAAGTTGCCGAAGAGCTTAAGAAAAAACTGCGCCAAATGTCGGATGAGAGTAAGTTACCCGATGTTATAACTTTTGCCGGAAACGGAGAGCCTACCATGCACCCTGAGTTTGCCGGCATCATCGACGATACCATTGCATTACGCGATTCTTTTTCGCCCGCTGCCCGCATTGCCGTATTGTCAAATTCAACCATGTTGTTTAAAGCACCGGTTGTAGGAGCCCTCAAAAAGATTGATGATAATATTCTGAAACTGGATTCGGCCTTTGCTGAAACCATCGAGATAATGGATCAACCCGTGGGGCGGTTTAATTTGGACAAAGTAGTAGAGCAACTTTGTAATTTTGATGGCCGGCTTATTATTCAAACGATGTTTCTGAAGGGTAGCTACAACGGAAAGGATTTTGATAATACAACCGATAAAGAAGTGTATGCCTGGATAGAATTGCTAAAAAAAATAAAGCCGGAGCGGGTGATGATTTACACCATTGCACGCGACACTCCGGCTCAAAATCTTAATAAAATAGCACTGCCTGTTCTTGAAAAAATAGCCAATACAGTTCTTCACGAAACAGGCTTGAAAGTAGAAGTATCTGGTTAGAACTTCACTTTTGTTTTTGAGCCATCGTAAATAACTTCTTCATAATAATCGGACAGTGTGTTGCCAACACCTATGCCATCTTTTACCAGTACCACCCTGAAAGTTAGCGTTTCAGGGAATTCAGAATATTCGCCTTCGGCTGAGTCGATAGTGAGCTGTTTACGGCGGTCGTTATATTCAAATTCTATTTGGATATATAAGTTATTCTCGTAATTCATGCTGGTTTTATCGTCGTAATAAAAAACAAATTCACCATCGGCACCGGGGTAAACCCTCACTTCGTATACATTTACAGTATCGGTTGCCATTAGCGGGATTACTGAGCCCCCTTTAACAAATACCGGAATGTTTCCGATTGTTGTTTCTTGTTTCACTTTTTTGCCGCCATCTGATTTCTTACCAGTGTAAAAGTTATACCAGTTTACGCCTTTAGGCAGTGTGATTTCTATGTTATTATCGGGGGTTGTTATCGGGCAAACCATCATAGAGGAGCCAAACATGTATTGCGTGCTTAGCTCGTGTACCTCTTCCTGCTTCTGGAAATCGTACAGCAACGAGCGCATAATGGCATGTTTGTCTCTTACAGCAATAGCGGCAGTAGAATAGGTGTAAGGTAGAAGCATATTCCGAAGTTCAAGGGCAGCTTCAATGGCTGCATAATTTTGGCTTCCTGCCTGGATATTATAACCATTTTCAGTTACCGGCACAACCTGCATCACCGGGGTAAACGCTGCAAACTGGTACCAGCGGGTTAATAATTTATTGGCATCATCATTGTTGCCGGGAGCCAATGCTCCCCCGATATTCGTTGACCAATGGAGCTGACCGCTAAACGACGAAGTGATGCCGGTAATTACCTGACTTTTTAGTGCATCCCAGCTACCCGGCAGTTCCCCTGAAGTGGTTACTGTACTGTATTGCTGTATGCCGGGTGTGTTAATGTGTGTTGTTATGGCTTGTCTCTGGCCGTCAGCTTCGCTCAACTCCAACCCGTAATCATTTTTCAAATCAAGGTATGCTGCTATATTTTCAAACTGTTTGTCATTGGAGCCCGGTTGATAATGTTCTTTTTCTTTTTTCAGTAAGCTACTGTTAAAAACATCGTGATTAAATGTTATGTTGCTTTTTTCAAAAGTTTTTAATGTGTTGATGCCATTTTTGAGGGGTAAGTTGTATGCAGTATAAGGCAATAGATTTGAATAGCCGCTAATGAGTTGTATCTCAGAAAAAAGTGTATTCCAGTCGGGGCCGTTAACAAAAAAGTAGCTTATTTCTTTTTCGTATTCCGATGATAATGTCAATCCTGAAGGTTCATCGGTGAAGTTGGTTTTTGAATAGTTGTCCCAAATAAAAGCATATCCTTTTTCAGAATAAAAAACAGGCATGGCTAACGATGATTCACTTTGAATAATATCGAAAGAATGGTCGCGTAAATTGTACAGGCGTTCGGTATTTTTTTGACCAAGTCCGTAAATATGTTCCTTCCGGTTCATAAAGAAACGCTGGCTTACCCGGTAAAATTCTTCATCTTCATCAACAGTTTCAAAACTCCGGTCAGATTCAACCATCAGTTTGCGACCGTCACGACTAAAAAGACGAACCAGCCCTTTTTCGGAGATACTTATAAAAATATGAGAGGTAGTAATTTCGATGTCTGATTGCGCATAAGCAACCTTGAACTTCACTTCCGCTGTATTTCGCAGACCCATCACCCCTGAATAGCTGGCAAACTCATCGTTCATAGTACTAACTACGCGCACGGTGTGTTCATTCCATAGCTCAATTTTTAAAAGATTTGATTTGATACCATAGACATCAAGATTTATAACCACATCGTTACCTTCAACTTTGTATGCCGAACGGCTATAACCGGCCGAGGCAAGAAGCATTAAAACCAGTACTAAAACTAAACTCCTCATAACAAACAATTTCGATAAACAAATAATGAA
>JAQIDF010000273.1 GCA_027858145.1 Prolixibacteraceae bacterium
TAAATTGTCATAACCATCAGGGCGGTCGGCCATGTGCTGAAGAGCTGATTCAAATACCACGCTCAGGGCAAGCTCATGTCCGTAGGATGTGATGTGCGGATGTTGTGAATTGGTAAAAGTAACCGGCGTATAATCCATAGATCCTATCACATTCCGGGTAAAAGGCATCACCGTATTATGTTCGGGTGCTGTTGTTGTTAATTCAGGATTGTTGTTGTACCACTCTGCTCCCCGGACTGCCTCCATTGTCATAAGGTGAGGATAGGTACGAGCCCAGCCACGGGGAACTAAAGAACCATGAAAATTGACCATCATCTCGAATTTAGCAGCATCTTCCAAAATATCAAGATAGTAATCAATCATGTACTGCTTTTCACTTAGGAAAAAGTCAACTTTCACGCCAACAAACCCTAAACTCTTTAACCATGCAAACTCCTCCATTCGGTTTTCGTGGGTTTTCATTCTGTCAATGGGCGTTGCAGTAATCCACTTAAACATGCCTGAGTTGTACCATATCAGCGGCTTTACTCCTTTCGAAAGGGCATATCTTGCAGCATCTTCAACATCGCCTCCATTGCTCATCGCATCCCATTCCCAGTCGAACAAAGTATAAGGCCAGTCCATTGCGGCAGCTAAATCGGTAAATTTATTTACTGTTTGATAATCACGGGTCCCGTGGTTGTCCGACCAATAGTTCCAGGATACCAGACCTGGTTTTATCCAGTCAGTATCTGATAATACTGAAGGTGTTGAAACATCTTCAACCAGAGTAGATTCGACAATATCTGACAGTTGCCCCATAATTAGCACACGCCACGGAGATTTCCAGGGAAGATTGATGGTTGGCAATGCTTCTCCCTCGCCTTCATGTGGCTCCGGAAGAGTAACTTTATAGGAAGATTGTTCGTCAGAATTACTAAGCTTTGTAGCACAATAGTTTCTGTTTACATCGGCTTCATGTATTAGATACCAGCACGAACTATCAGGAGACTGGAACAAGGCAGGGTAACTCCAGTCTTGCTGAATATTACCATTGCTCATTTCATTATATAAATTCTCATTTGAAAGGTCAAACTTTTGCAACCAACGTTCGGTACTTTCAGGAATGATATAAGAAGTGAACTCATCTCTAATAGTAAAAGTTCCGTTTTTCTCCGGAAATTCATACCGAAAAGTCACTCCGTCGTTATAAGCCCTGATTATAATATTCATTTTTGCTTTATTTCTATTTTCAAACGAAGCTACAATCTCGTTAGCCGAATTGAGGCATTGAGAACGTTTTCCATGTAATGCAACATACTGCTCATTTATCTGTTTAGGTTTACTTGTTTTCAGTAATTTCAGTTCTTTGGAAAAATCCTGATCACTTCGCAATAAACCAAGTTTTATTTGAGGAATAGCCTCTTCCGTTCTTCCGCCATCAGAATAAATTACTTTCAAAAACCACTCGCTAAAATTTTTATTTTGCTGACTGAGCAGGGCAATTTCAATTTTTTTATTTGGTGATATCACAACAGTTTTCTGAGAATAAGCAATAGAAACATTCATCAGCAAAAATGTAGTTAACAATAGGATTTTCCAGGTTTTCATTCGTTTAAAATTGTTTGGTTTATCTGTAAAATTACGAATACCTTTTATCGTTGACCTTTAATTTGAGATAAAACACCTTTAAAATTGAATAAAAATGAAATAAACCAGACGTTTCAAACCACAAAAAAAGAAGATTAATCACGCTAGTTTATCAGTAAAGCAGGTTTTAAAAACTCCCTCCATTCTAAATTAAACGGCATGTGGCTTATTGAATTTTTTTAGTGTTTTATATCCAAAATGTGCAATGACCACAAAACAGATAAATGGCAATACAAAAGAGAAATTAACAGCAGGCATCCCTGCCACACTGCCTAAGTCAATAATAGCACCTTGCAACGGCGGCATCAGCGCACCTCCCACGATGGCCATAACCAATCCGGCAGCTCCGAGCGTGGCATCTTCGCCAATGCCTTCGAGCGAAAT
>JAQIDF010000334.1 GCA_027858145.1 Prolixibacteraceae bacterium
GCCGACTATGTATATTATTTACCCATCGATACGCCACGAAACGCGCGCCGTTTTATAAAATACGTGAAGCCAGAAACTGCTTTCTTCATAAAATATGAATACTGGATTAACCTGCTACGTATCTTAAAAAAGAATAACATCCCTGTATATTTTGTTTCTTCCATATTCCGCCGCAAACAACTTTTCTTTAAAAAGCATGGCAAATGGTACCGCAAAGTCCTCAAGCTTGCAACCCATTTTTTTGTACAAAACTCAATTTCAGGAAAGCTGCTCAAGTCAATCGGCATTAACAACTACACCGTAACTGGAGACACCCGTTTCGACCGTGTTGCAAATATCGCCCAAAATGCCGGGCCTCTTCCTGTGGTTAAGAATTTTTGCAACAACCAACCCGTAATCATAGCCGGTAGTAGCTGGAAAGCTGAAGAAGCTTTAATACTACAATATCTGCGCAACAACAATAATATCAAAGTCATTTTAGCACCACACGAGGTTAACGAAGAAAACACAAACCGGATTATGCAACAATTTGGCGATAAAGCCATATTACACAGTAAAGCCGGCAATCAAGACATCAGCCAAAAACAAGTGTTGGTTATCGACGGCTATGGCTTACTAACATCGCTCTACCAATATGGCACTATTGCAGTAATTGGCGGAGGATTTGGTGTTGGAATACACAACACACTTGAAGCCGCCACATTTGGGATGCCGATTATTTTTGGCCATAATTACCGGAAATTCAAAGAAGCCTCAGACTTGGTTCGCATTAATTGCGCTTTTCCGGTTAATAATATTGAAGAATTTAATACAACACTTAATCACCTTTTAAAGAACCCGGGCCTTACAAGCGAGATTTCACAAAAAACAGCCGGTTACGTGGTAGAAAATATTGGAGCAACACAAAAAATCATCAACCACGTTTTTCAACAAAAAACTGTTCATTAATTCCTGTTTTATTTTTAAACAACCATTGACTTTCTCATCTTTTTTTGGTATACAAAATTACTCATTTACAGCAAGACACTTTCACTTTTGGTAAACTTTATCTCTTCAACCAACACATATCTACCTGACTGCTTGGTGTATTTATCCCAAAAGTTGATAACTTTCTAATAACTTCACTAATAAATGTTGACAATTATTGGTCTTTGCATCGTAATTTCGTTAGCGGAATTATGGTCATACACCGACCTAAAACAACAACACAAATCACATAGAATTTTAATCGTATAACCCCTTTATAAAGATTACTTATGGAATTACAAAAAGTTGAACTCGCAACCACGGGCAAACATGTTTATTCATCGGATGAAGCATTTAAGGCTTCGTTAAAATACTTCAACGGCGACGATCTTGCAGCACGCGTATGGGTGAATAAATATGCACTAAAAGATTCACACGGCAACATTTACGAGCAAACACCCGACGACATGCACAAGCGGCTGGCAAAAGAAATTGCCCGCATCGAAAAGAATTATGCAAGCCCGCTTTCCGAAAAAGAATTGTACAGCGTTCTGAAAGATTTCAAGTACATCGTCCCCCAGGGGGGACCAATGACCGGCATTGGAAACGAGTACCAGATTGCATCATTGTCGAACTGTTTTGTAATTGGAAATGAAGGGGACTCTGACTCGTATGGGGGAATCATGAAGATCGATCAGGAACAGGTTCAACTCATGAAACGCCGTGGTGGTGTTGGTCACGATTTGTCGCACATCCGTCCAAAAGGATCGCCGGTTAAAAACTCGGCACTCACATCAACAGGGCTCGTACCGTTTATGGAGCGCTTTTCGAACTCGACACGCGAAGTAGCACAAGACGGGCGCCGTGGTGCACTGATGTTATCAGTACTCGTAAAACATCCCGATTCAGAGCAATTCATCGACGCCAAAATGGAACAAGGCAAAGTAACCGGTGCAAATGTTTCTGTAAAAATCGATGATGAGTTTATGCAAGCTGTCGACAACGACACTCCTTATCTTCAAGCCTATCCGGCAGACTCCAAAAAACCCAGTTTCACTAAAGAGGTGAATGCCGAAAACATCTGGAATAAAATTGTACACAATGCATGGAAATCAGCTGAGCCCGGCATCCTGTTCTGGGATACCATCATCAACGAATCGGTACCCGATTGTTATGCCGATCTTGGTTATCTAACCGTATCAACAAACCCATGCGGCGAAATTCCACTATGCCCGTACGACAGCTGCCGGCTGTTAGCCATTAACCTTTACTCATACGTTGAAAAACCATTCACCAAAGAGGCACATTTCAATTTCGACTTGTTCAAAAAACACATTGGCCTTGCACAGCGTGTTATGGATGACATCATCGACCTTGAACTCGAAAAAATTGATGGCATACTGAATAAAATTGAAAAAGACCCTGAAGACGAAGAAATCAAGAGGATTGAACTCAACCTGTGGCGTAACATCCGTAATAAAGCACAAGAAGGACGCCGCACAGGTGTTGGCATCACCGCCGAAGGGGATATGCTTGCAGCGTTAGGACTTCCTTACGGAAGTGAAAATGCCATTGATTTCTCGGAAGAAATACATAAAACAATAACAATCGAAGCTTATCGCTCATCGGTTAAAATGGCTAAAGAACGCGGCGCATTTGAAATTTACGATGCCGAACGTGAAATGAAAAACCCGTTCATCAACCGAATCAAAAATGCTGACGCAGAGCTATACGATGAGATGACAAAACACGGTCGCCGTAATATAGCACTCCTAACCATTGCGCCTACAGGAACAACAAGCCTCATGACCCAAACCTCATCGGGCATTGAGCCGGTATTTATGCCCGTGTACAAACGCAGGCGCAAAGTGAACCCTAATGATAAAGATGTGCATGTTGATTTTATTGATGAGGTAGGCGACAGCTGGGAAGAGTACACTGTTTTCCATCACAAATTTAAAACATGGATGGATATTAACGGTTACGATATTACTAAACGCTACAGCTCAGAAGAACTTGATAAAATTGTTGAAAAGTCACCATACCACGGATCATCATCGGGCGATGTTGACTGGCTGAGCAAGGTACGCATGCAGGGACGCATTCAAAAGTGGGTTGACCATTCCATAAGTGTTACCATTAACATGCCCGAAGATGCTACCGAAGAACTGGTAGGTCAACTCTATATGGAAGCATGGAAATCGGGCTGTAAAGGGGTTACCGTTTACCGTGAAGGGTCACGCTCGGGTGTACTAATTTCTGACAAGAAAAAAGAACCGGAAGAAAACAACAACAGCCCGTTCCCGACCAAACGTCCCGAATCACTTGAAGCTGAAATAGTACGCTTCCAGAACAACCGCGAAAAATGGATTGCTTTTATTGGTCTGATAGACGGACGGCCATACGAAATATTCACAGGTCTGGGCGATGACGAAGAAGGTTTGTTAATTCCACGTTCGGTATCTAAAGGCAACATCATAAAGAAAACCATCGAGAACGGTGAAAAACGCTACGACTTCCAGTATACCAACAAACGTGGGTACAAAACCACCATGGAAGGATTGTCGCATAAGTTTGACCCTGAAATGTGGAATTATGCCAAGCTTCTTTCAGGAACTTTGAGACACGGAATGCCAATTCATAAAGTTGTTGAGCTCATTTCGAGCCTGCAACTTAGCGATGAATCAATCAATACATGGAAAAACGGTGTTGCACGGGCTTTGAAAAAATACATTCCCAATGGAACTGTTGCTGACAACAGCCTTTGCGGACACTGTGGTTCTGAAAATGTTATCTATCAGGAAGGATGCCTCACCTGTCAGGATTGCGGGCACTCAAAATGTGGATAGCAAAATATAAAACATAACTCAGGAAAGAAGGGTGGCTAAATAAAGTCACCCTTCTTGCTTTTTTTTAAACAAACCAGACTACGATGGGTTATACAGTCAACAATTTTACAGCACATACAAAACATCTTATTATGAGAAAGTATTTTCAATTAACATTCTTCCTTTTATTCCTCTCTACCCTTTCATTTGCACAAGTAAACTCACAAACTATCGGAGTTCGCTTAGGAGGCGGAACTGTAAGCGGTGGTGAGTTTTCTTACCAAAAAGGAATGGGTGATGCAAACCGCGTGGAACTGGATCTGGGTTTTGGCGCAAGTTCAAATCACAACCGTCTTTATCTGGTTGGAGCTTATCACTGGAACTGGAACATATCAGACGGATTGAATTGGTATGCAGGTCCTGCAGCAAGCGCCGGACTTTATAGCTATAACAACGAAGATGGCTTTGTGAATATAGCTTTTGGCGGACAAGTTGGTTTAGAATATGACTTCAGCCATCTGGACGCACCAATACTCCTTAGCCTCGACGCCCGTCCGATGTGGAACTTCATTGGCGATCATGCCGGACTTGGATGGGGAACTGCCTTAGGTATCCGTTATATTTTTTAAGTGGAAGCAAATCGTTAACAAATAAGAAGCTACCGGTCGTCAATATACATGGCCGGTAGTTTTTTTGAGCTTATTTTACAACGTTTGTCCAACCAGCTTTTGACAGGTTACGGTAAATAACAAGAGCTGCCGCCAAAGCAAAAGCAAAATATACAGCACCGGCCAAATGTTCACCAAAAATAACTTTACCGGTCCCAATTAATGTCAACAACACCATAGCACATCCCAGAATCCAGTTAACAAATAAGCGCACATATCCGGTATCACCCTTTACCGCCGGCAACTCAGAAGCAACACCTTTCCACCCTGCACCTCCTGGATGTACTTTCGTATAAAAAGCATGTAAGGTTTCACGATCGACAGGCCGTGTTAAAAAGGTAACCGTTACCCATATAAGCGTGGACCATGCAACAATTATAATCAAACTGGTTTCGAAGTCGAGGTTGTATTTAAATTTTAACACCGGGTAAATAAAGTACGGTGCAACCATAGCTGACAATTCACTCCAAGCATTAATGCGCCACCAGAACCAACGGAGCAACAGCACCAAACCGATTCCACCGCTACACGCCAGAACAAATTTCCAGGCATCGCTTATAAGGTTAAACTGCGTTGTTACAACCAACGACAAAATCATTATAATAAAAGTTGTAATCCGCGAAACTTGCACATAATAACGCTCCGATGCATTTTTATTTATAAAAGGCCGGAACAAATCGTTAATGACATATGAGGCCCCCCAAACCGTTTGCGACGATATGGTTGACATATAAGCTGCGAAAAAAGCAGCCAGCAATAAGCCTAACAGCCCCGACGGCATCAAATCGCGTATCATCATCACGTAGGTTGCCCCTTTGTCGGGCTCAGCCGGATACAATATTAAAGCACACAGCGCAACAATAATCCAGGGCCACGGACGCACTGCATAATGGGCAACCTGAAACCACAAGGTAGCTAACAGTGAATGTTTTTCATCTTTAGCCGACATCATACGCTGGGCAATATAGCCACCACCACCGGGTTCAGCCCCCGGATACCAACTAGCCCACCATTGCACACCCAGATAAGCAACAAATGCCACAACACTCATTTTCAGCATTCCGAAACCAGTAGAATCAACCTCCGCTCCTACAGCAGGGAAAAAATCAAAAACCCAGGGCACCGATTCAAGCTGTTCTTTAACCTGATCGATACCGCCAACCTGGCGAACAGCAAAAACAGCCAGAACAATGCTGCCTCCCATGGCCATTACAAACTGAAAAGTATCGGTAATTGTAACGCCCCAAAGTCCGGAAAGTGAAGAATAAACCGTGACAAAAACAATTAAAAGCGCTACCATCATAAGGTGTGAGCTGAACGTCAACCCTAAAACATGAAATTCAGTATGCCCGAAAAAAGCAAGCGAAGGAAACATTACCTCAAGCACTTTCACCATAGCCAGGTTCACCCACGCTATCACCACTGTATTCATGATAACACCAATATAAACCGCCCTGAAACCTCTCAAAAAACGTGCTTCGGAACCGGAGTAACGTATTTTAACGAACTCGGTATCGGTAAGAATATCGGCACGACGCCATAAACGGGCAAAAAAGAAAACGGTGAGCATTCCACCAAAAAGCATGTTCCACCACAACCAGTTTCCGGCAATACCATTCTGAGCAACCAGCTCGGTAACGGCCAGGGGTGTATCAGCCGCGAAAGTGGTGGCAACCATACTGGTGCCCGCGATGTACCATGGCAACTTCCGGCCACTCAGAAAAAACTCTCCGGTATCGCGCCCTGCACGTCGCGACATATACAAACCAACCCCAAGGCTAACAACAAGGTAGGCAATAATAATGGTCCAATCCACAAAGCTCAAAATCATAATGGTCAGGCTTAATTAAGGTAATTGTGTTATGTTTTACCGGGTTAAGATAAAAAAAATGCTCCTGACAGCTACTATTCCCGCAATTATAATTTGATGCCAGCAAATAACTATTTAACATTATTCTAAATTGAATAAATAATTCGCATAATTTCCAACATTATAAAAGAAATGCTGTTTACAGTATACCATAAAGCATTAATTGCAAACCAAAAATATAACAATCATGAGTTTTGAATTACCAAAATTGAATTTCGCACCCAATGCGCTTGAACCACAAATAAGTCAGAAAACCATTGAGTTTCATTATGGGAAACATCATCAGACTTATGTAGACAAACTAAACAATCTGACACCCGGAACCGAGTTTGAAAATTCTTCATTAGAAGATATTATCAAAAAAGCCGAGGGTGGTATTTTCAATAACGCCGCTCAGGTATGGAACCACACTTTCTATTTTGAGCAATTTGCAAAAAATGGCAAAAAAGAGCCATCAGGAGCGCTTGAATCAGCCATTGAACAAGAATTTGGCACCTTTGCCAAATTTAAAGAAAAGTTTACCACAGCAGCAACCACATTGTTTGGCAGCGGCTGGGCATGGCTGGTGGTTAACCCCGACGGGGAACTGGAGATTGTACAGACCTCAAATGCCGGCAACCCGCTTCGCGACGGCAAAAAGCCAATTATGACCTGCGACGTGTGGGAACACGCCTATTATCTTGACAAACAAAATGCCCGCCCGAAATACATCGAAGACTTCTGGGAAGTTCTAGACTGGGAAGTTATTTCGGAACGTTACGCGTAATAAAACAATTATATTGTGAGATTTAAACCCGTTGTTTGCTTTTATGCAATGGCGGGTTTGTTTTTTCTTAAATAATATTACACGCCGGACAAAACGCCAAATACATTAAAAGCACAAAACACCAGGCCAACCATGGCAGCAATCAACTTTCCAATAAACAAAAAATATATTTTTTCGGATATTTGATTTGCATCATTATCGTTTTTCGCAAGTGTTATTCCACGAATATATTGGGATATATCGAGGAATAGATATAGAAAAAAGAACCCCAGGGCGATTTGCAATGCCAAATGCTTGCTAATTGTAAAACCACCGTTTTCATACGACAAACCAAAAACAGTTACAATTAATGCAGTAACAATTTTTCTGGTTTCAGAACTTACAATTTTTGAATATTGTTCAGTAATCATCTGTATTTGTTTTTAATTATAATATCACTGTCTCTGCAGTCTTCACCTCACTCAGTTCTTTTAACTTATCGTGCAGGTTCTTATTATCATTTCCGGAAGGAAGCTTTGTTATTAAATTTCTTAATACATTTATGGTATTTTCACCTCCAAGTTTATTATTATAATAGCTGAAAGAATCTTTCACTTTAAAACACGATTCAAGAGCTGCATCAATAGTAGTAATTGCCATCTTTGAATTAAAATTCGATTTAAAAGAACCGAGCAAACCAATACAAGTATTTAGCGAATAATTACATTTAACAATATTGTCAACATCCTCATTTATCTGCTTCATTTTATGCCTGTTACCAAAAACGTTTCGCTCTCTTCGAAAATGATACAGCAGATTTCCATTTCTAAGAAGTTCCGATGCTACGTGCAACCGACGTGGCACGTAATAATAATCTTTACCATTTATTGATACGCTCTTGTGTGTATTTTCCAATGTTATAACCGGATCAATAAAAAGGATGTTATCAACAGAGAGAACAGGATTCGGGTCAACAATTTTTTTTTCCTTTATCATCTTTTGCTTTTTCTTTAAACCGTAAAGTTGAAAGATAATAATACCGGGGCATCTCGTTTCGAATAGTAAGCAAGGTCGTTTTTATTTTGGTTATATCTTCAGCACCTGCATGTGGCCTCACATGTGGTTCTTCAAAAAGCATCCTCAGATTAAAATCGATATGTTTATTTAAATACAAAATCAGATCATTGGCAGGCATTTTCATTTTGTTTGATTCTGTAATATTCATTACAATTTTATAAATGCCGACAAGTTCATTTCCATAAGGATAAAACAGTGAAAAATTTGTCTTTGTTATCCCCTTAATCTCCTTACTTGACAGAGTAACGGTATTACGACAATCATAAACATTGCCTTTAATCATTTTTCCACCGCAACGTTTAAATAATTTTCCAGAGTTATGTGGATCATTGGGTTCTGCAATAAACTCCGACAAAGATGTTTGAAGGTAGCGCAGATCAACAAATGGAAGGTACAATCTGACTTGCATGATTTTTGGTTTTAGTTTGTTTTACATTGTTGTCCGGTTAAAATAAATAAAATTGGGCTAAAGCCCCTGCTATATAGGGCTTTCAATAGCCCCGGGCTTAAGCCCGGGGTAACTGATTTGCATCTACGAATATGGGCTTTAGCCCAATCTGGTAATCAGTGTTTTAAACAGGATTCTCGAAGCATTTAAGTTTAATACTAAAATAT
>JAQIDF010000354.1 GCA_027858145.1 Prolixibacteraceae bacterium
GCATAGTTTTTTTGCCATTCTTTGTCTTTGGCAAACCACGCATAATCCATAGCAATATTCATAGGTACACGCCATGAGTCGTACCGGAAAGCATCGCCCATTTGTCCCCAGCGTACCAGCGGATCGCCGTTGAAATGTGCATAATCGGGGTTTAGTCCGGTTTCGGGATGAACAGTCCGGTGAAGGAATGAACGTGCTGAATCGGCACAGTCGCGGTAGAATTGTTCGTGCCCATCGTTGGCATACTCAGCCCAAACTTCGTAGAATGCCGGTACGTGATACGATGGGTCTGTCCAGTTGTAACCGCTTGAATCGGGTACAAATGTGATGAGTTTGTGTTCTGTGTTTATTACATTGGTTACATTATCGGTGCCGTCTTTGCTCCACATGGCATCCAGGATATTGCGTGCTTCACCGTAATAATCAATACCTGTATCGTTGCCCCATTGGTTCGATGCAAAAAGGAGGGCTGTTACGAAGTAAAGTTCACCGTCAGAGGCCGAGCCGTCGGAGAACTTTTCGCCGGTTTCGGGGTCAACACTCCATGCGAAATAAGCATTGCGGCTACCTCCCTGGTGCTGCATGTAGGTGCGCGTCCAACGCCATAGCCGGTCAAATACATCTTTTTTGTTGAGCTGGACAGCCACCATTAGTCCGTATGAGAGTCCTTCGGTGCGGCAATCGTGGTTTTTAACATCCGAAACGTAGGCCATTGAGTCGCCAACTTCGAAGTAAACCCTGTCGGGGCCTTCAAAAACATCGTAATATGCTTTTGCCAGTTTGGCATCAATTTCGTCCTGACTGTAGCCGGCTTCGCGAAAAACATTTCGATATTTTCCGGTTTCCCGGGCTCCTTTTTCCCAGGGCTGCATTTCCCCCCGTGGGTCTTTCACATCATCCTTGCAATCGTCAGTTCCGTTACTTGAAGTGCAGCCAAAATTGCTAATGGCCATTGCCAGTACTGTGTACAAAATAATTCTCTTCATGGTTAATAGCTCGTGTTTATATGTAATTAATCTCGTACTGTAAAAATAAGACGAATGTGAAGTGATATGGTGTACAAATACATATTTATACGGATAAATTTTTGATGTTTGGAAGTTTTATATGTCAGGGGTTATCCTATTCATCGTATTTTAGTCGCTTTCCCTGACCTTTTCCACCGCCTTCTTTGCGGCGTTTGCCTTGTCCTTTGCCCAATTTTTCGAGCAATTCTTTTTCGTCGTGTTCCTTACATTTCCCTAAGCCCCGGCCGGTTTCTGAACCTTTGCCCTCAGGGCCTTTTCCGTTCATTTTTGGCATAATCTTATCTTTTTAAGTTATTAGTTTATTTGTAAACTACTAATGACCAATGACTAATGGCCAATGACTATTTTTTGTAATTTTTTGTTTATCAGTTTTCTTCTTAGTTTGTGAATACGGTCAATAAATAATATTCCTTCGAGGTGATCGTACTCGTGTTGAAAAATACGAGCTTCAATTCCTCCGATTTTTTCTTTTTTTATGTCGAAATTAATGTCTCGGTATCGCACCTCAATTGATGATGGCCTTATTACACTCTCAAATATGCCGGGAATGCTGAGGCAACCTTCTTCGTAATTTTCATTTTCGTCACTAAAATGAAGGATCTCGGGATTGAAGAATGCTTTTTCAATTTTTGGTGTGGTGCCGTCATCAAAGGGAGTTGTGTCTATAACGAACATGTTTTTCAACACATTGACTTGTGGTCCGGCTAATCCTATACCCTGTGCTTTTTTTAGTGTCTCGAACATGTTTGCCGACAAGTTTTCAAAGTCGTCTCCTTTATCTATAACGGACGCTTTGTTTCGCAATACCGATGCACCATATTTTATAATGGGTAGTATCATTGGCTTTACAAATAATAATTTCTCACATAATAATCGTGGCCGTTGTAATGGTTTTTCTTTAAATATCGCTGTATCATAAGCGATTCAATCACATCCATCCCGGCGTTTTCTTTCTTGAGTAACTCTCGCAAAGTGTCATCTCTTAACGGATGAACGGCGGTAATGTTCAGGATATCTTCGTAGGCATTACCGGTGAATCCGGTGTTTGTGCCTTCAAATCCGGTTAAATTTTCTGTTTTTATGCCCTTCTCCTGAAAAATCTGCCAGACTTTGGCAATATTTTCAGTGCTTATGGCTTTTATTGCTTTTTCGGCAGGCGGGCGTGTGGGTATTGATAAATAGGCCGTTTCAACATTCAATTTTGAAATAAATGCTGATGTGGCTTCAATGTTCGACTGATGGTCGTTAACACCTTCAACCAGCATGGTTTCGGTATGTAGCCGACCTTGGTAACGTCCGGCAAAATTCTCGATGCCATGCAGTATTTTGCTCAAATGAATGTCGGGGTGGGGATGGTTTATTTTTGCCCAGGTGCCGGGTTCAACCGAATCAACTTTAAGCGAAACCCAAT
>JAQIDF010000368.1 GCA_027858145.1 Prolixibacteraceae bacterium
GCATAAACATCAGAAAAACTGAAATCTTTATTTAAACCATTGAACCATCCTTTTTCGTGAGCAAACGAAATTACATCTTTCGAGTATATGCAGTTTTCAGAATCGTTCAACGGGAAAGTAGTGATACGGGCTTGGTTAGCGTGCCCAGAGATATAGCCATCAGGTATTTTTCGCGCTACCCAAACAGCACCTTTGTAACCTTCGCCTTTACCAATCAATTCTAGTATCCAAACCTCTTCAGGGCCGGATATCGAAAAGGATTCACCAGAACTATAATAACCATATTCTTCTACAAGTCCGGTCATTACCTCAACAGCCTCGCGTGCAGTTTTGGCCCGCTGTAATGTCACGTAAATAAGACTTCCATAATCCATTATAGCTCCCGGCTGACTACCAAGTTCTTTTCTTCCTCCGAATGTAGTTTCACCAATTGCGACTTGGTGTTCATTCATATTCCCAACAACACTGTATGTGTGTGGCACCTGTGCAATCTCACCTAAATACTTTCCGGTATCCCACTCATAAATGTCGAGCATTGCACCTTCAGGATGATCTGCAGCCGGCGTATAATATAGCTCCCCGTATAAAACGTGTGAATCGGCTGCATAGGTTATCATGGTAGAACCATCGGTTGAAGCACCTTTCGTAACCAAAAAATTAGTACATGCCATTGAATAATAAGCTGCCAACATTATAACAGCTGTAAAAAATGTTCTCCTCATAATTGAAATATTTGTCGTGTAATGATTTGTTTGCAAATTGAAAAATAAACACCCGTAAAACAGCATTGTTTTAAGATGTTGTAAAAATAATACATCGTTTCTAAAAAAAAATGATTTCACACCATAACAAAAACAATGTGCAATTACCCCCCTGAATTATCAAAAAATGACAGAAGCTTATACAAAAAGCATCATCAACATTTTATTTATGCTCCTATATTTGCCGGCAGCAATTGACACCACACAAACATTTACACCATATATCATACAACAATGAAATATAAAATATCATGGAAGTGCATTTTTATTATTTTAAAGCATTTTTAAAAAAACTATAATAAAATCACAACAATTTTAAAATAAAATGAATATGAAACGAACATGAACTTTTTTAATCAAAAGTTCGCCAAAGGCAATAATTAACCCCGATGGTCATCGGGACATGTGAGAGCGAAGCGGCATCCATACGTTCTCAAATTTAGAATTAAATTATGGAATAAATTATAAATTTTAAACGTATGAAAACATATCTGAAAATTGGATTTTCATTGTTCCTGTTTTTTGTACTACAATCATGTGATACAAAAAACAATGACACCACAGTTGACGATTATCGTTACAATCAGGAATATGAGCCAGTAATTGACAGTTTAATTGGCGAGATGACATTAGAAGAAAAAGTAGGAATGCTTCACGGAACCGGCATGTTTGTATCGGGAGGTGTTGACCGTCTTGGAATACCTGAATTTCACTACACCGATGGCCCCAATGGTGTCCGCGAAGAATTAGAGCGCCACTCGTGGAACCCATTGAATCTGGGAACCGATTCTGCCACCTTTTTCCCAACCGGCTCGGCACTTGCAGCCACCTGGAATAAAGATTTAGCCTACGAATATGGCGAAGCACTTGGATTAGAAACACGTGCCAGGGGCAAAGACATGATTCTGGGGCCGGCGGTAAACATCATGCGCACCCCGATTGGCGGTCGCACATTCGAATACTTTTCAGAAGACCCTCACCTTAATTCACGCATTACCGTTAATTACACCAAAGGGATACAAAACCAGGACGTAGCCGTTTGTGTGAAGCATTATGCAGCAAACAATCAGGAATACCAACGTAGTAGCATTAGTGTTGAAGTAAGCGAGCGTGCCTTGCGCGAAATTTATCTGCCTGCATATCGATCTGCCGTTGAAGAGGCTGATGCAATGGGCATTATGGGCGCATACAACCGTTTCAGGGGTGAATACCTTTGTCAAAATCCATACCTCAATAACACCATACTAAAAGACGAATTCGGTTTTAAAGGAATGATTGTTTCCGACTGGGGGGCTACACACAATATAGTAACTGCAGCGATGGGCGGTCTCGATGTTGAAATGGGCACCCATGCCCCTAACCAGAATTACGACAAGAACTATTTTGGACACCCGCTTCGCGACTCGGTACTGGCCGGTGTTGTACCAATGGAAGTAGTAGATGATAAAGTACGCCGCATTTTACGGGTAACCTACAACCTCAACAAAATGGAAGAAGGCCGCGAAGAAGGTGAACTTGTTTCGCCCAAAACAACACAAACAGCTTACGACGTGGCAAGTGAGTCTGTCGTACTAATGAAAAACGATGGAGAAATGCTTCCGCTGAATGCCGATAAGTTAAACAGC
>JAQIDF010000409.1 GCA_027858145.1 Prolixibacteraceae bacterium
GTCGTGGTCGAAGGCGATGGGGTCTTTCCCATCGCGGATAAGTTTATCATTCAGTATGTCGAGCATCTCAAGGAATGAACTTCCCTGCGAGATGTCTTCAATCTCGTAAGTTTCGAAGCCTCCCTTTTCTTTCGGACTGTTTTGCCTCCAAACTTTGATGTATAATTTATTTAATATTTTATCTGCCATTGTTTTAGATTTTAGCCCCTCCTAATCCCGCGCTAAGCGGGAAATACCCCCTTTAGGGGGCAGGGGGTTGATTATTTATAACTACGTTGAGTTAATTTAACATTTTCGAAAACAAGGTCTTCTTTGTTCAAAACAGGGTCTTTGTCTTCGCCTTTGTGTTCCCAGCACGATACGTAGGTGTAGTTTTTGTCGTCGCGTTTTGCTTCACCTTCGTCAGTAGCAGATTCTTCACGGAAGTGTCCGCCGCACGATTCGTTTCGGTCGAGCGCATCCTGAGCTATTAATATACCCATTTCGATTGCATCGGCAACGCGGCCTGCCTTTTCGAGTTCGGGGTTCAGGTTGTTCATTTCTCCCGGTACGAGTACATCTTTCCAGAATTCTTCCTTCAGTTTCTTAATGCCGTCGATGGCTTTTTGCAGCCCTTCGGCATTACGGCTCATTCCCACGTAGTCCCACATGTAGTGGCCAAGTTGCTTATGGAAATAGTCAACCGGTTTTGTTCCTTTTATATTGAAAAGTTTTTCGAGACGTCCGGTAACTGCTTTTTCAGCTTCCTTAAACTCAGGTGCATTGCTGTCGATTTTTGGCGTCATAATTTCGTTGGCCAGGTAATCGCCAATTGTGTAAGGAAGCACGAAGTAACCGTCGGCCAATCCCTGCATCAATGCCGAAGCACCCAGGCGGTTTGCACCGTGGTCGCTGAAGTTGGCTTCACCAACAGCATACAATCCGGGGATGTTGGTCATCAGGTTGTAGTCAACCCAAAGCCCGCCCATCGAGTAGTGGATAGCCGGGTAAATCATCATCGGCTCTTTGTATGGGTCGGTATCGGTAATTTTCTCGTACATCTGGAAGAGGTTACCGTAGCGGGCTTTAATTACATCGATACCCAAACGCTCAATCGAATATTTAAAATCGAGATAAACCGCTTTCCCGGTGTTGTTTACACCAAAACCGGCGTCGCAGCGCTCTTTGGCTGCACGTGATGCCACATCGCGTGGCACCAGGTTACCGTAGCTTGGGTAACGGCGTTCGAGGTAGAAGTCGCGGTCTTCTTCAGGTATATCATTCGGGCCGATTTCTCCTTTTTGAAGTTTTTCGGTATCTTCTTTTTTCTTTGGAACCCATACACGGCCATCGTTACGTAACGATTCCGACATCAGGGTCAGTTTCGATTGCTGGTCGCCGTGTACCGGGATACAAGTTGGATGAATTTGCACGAAACAAGGATTTCCGAACCAAGCACCTTTTTTGTAGCATTGCCATGCTGCCGAGCCGTTACAGCCCATAGCGTTGGTTGAAAGGAAGAATACGTTTCCGTATCCGCCGGTAGCCACAACTACTGCGTGTGCGCCATGGCTTTTTACTTCGCCGGTAACCATGTTTCGGGTAACAATACCCCGTGCTTTTCCGTCTTTCACTACCACGTCGAGCATTTCGTGACGGGTATGCATTTTCACCGACCCTTTGGCAATCTGGCGGTTCAGTGCACTGTAAGCACCCAGCAACAATTGCTGACCGGTTTGTCCGCGGGCATAAAAAGTACGGCTCACCAACACTCCGCCAAACGAACGGTTGGCAAGTGTGCCGCCGTATTCAC
Source organism: Prolixibacteraceae bacterium (assembly GCA_027858145.1). GTDB lineage: Bacteria > Bacteroidota > Bacteroidia > Bacteroidales > Prolixibacteraceae > Roseimarinus. Next base: position 1,793 of record JAQIDF010000409.1, read on the forward strand.
GTGCAAAAGGTACGCCCTGTGCAACGCACTGGTCGATAATATATGGTGAGACTTCAGCCAGACGATAAACATTGGCTTCGCGTGAACGGTAGTCACCACCTTTAATGGTATCGTGAAACAGGCGGAAAACCGAGTCGTTATCGTTTTGATAGTTCTTTGCAGCGTTTATACCACCCTGTGCAGCAATCGAGTGCGCACGGCGCGGGCTATCCTGGTAGCAAAATGCCTGCACATTGTAGCCAAGTTCGCCAAGCGATGCGGCAGCCGATGCACCGGCCAATCCGGTACCAACCACAATTACATCTAATTTTCGTTTGTTCGCAGGGCTAACAACCTTAATGTCAGACTTATGGTTTGACCATTTCTCAGCCAAAGGCCCCTGCGGTATTTTATTTTCAATTTTACTCATAACTGTTGTTTATCCGATTAAAATTTAATCATGAAATAGAGAGGAATAACACTGAACCCGATGGCAAAAATCCATCCGATAATGTTGGCCAGCACGTAAAAACGTTTTCTCCAAATCTGGTTGTTTAAACCAATGGTCTGGAATGCTGACCAGAACCCGTGAGTAACGTGAAGCCCAAGCAAAATGCCGCCGGCAATGTAAATCAGGCAGTAGATAATGCTCTCTTTAAACAGGGTAGAAACCAACAGATAGGTATTTTCCATTTCGGTAGGAATACCGCCTTGCATTACCGTAATGTGCTCAAGTAGCGGGTCGCCTACAATTTTAATTTTCCACCAAAAGTTAAAAAGGTGTAATCCTAAGAATACCAGTACAAGTCCGCCGAGAATAAACATGTTTCTTGATGTCCAGGTACTGTTAACCGACTGGCTGGTTTTGTTGTAACCCACAGGGCGGGCGCGCATGTTTTGGATGGTTATACCCACCGACCATACAATGTGAACCAGGAATCCTAATGCCAGAATAGGTTCCATCACTTTAATTAACGGGTTTGTCGCCATAAAATGGGCCGCGATGTTGAATAATTCTCCACTTTCGTCAAATATCAATAACAGGTTAATTGACATGTGAACGATGATAAAAGTAATCAGGAATAAGCCTGTAATACTCATGAAGAATTTACGGCCGATAGAAGCGCTCAAAAAACTTCCTTTGCTCATAAGTAAATAGTTTATTGTTATTTA
>JAQIDF010000411.1 GCA_027858145.1 Prolixibacteraceae bacterium
AGAAAAGGAACCAAGTATTTCCAAGAAGCTTTTCGGGAAATGGGATTGGATGTCTCTTTACGAACTATCCAGCGGGATTTAAAAGAATTGTCCCGGCAGTTTCCATTGGTCAGTGACGAAGAACGTATCTCTGGCTGGAAATGGTCTGAGGATGCGGCCGTTTTTGATATTCCCGGAATGGATCCCCATGCGGCTCTGGCATTCAAAATGATTGATCATCACCTGGGAAAAATGTTGCCAGAGAGTTGTTTGAACTTTCTGAGACCTTATAGCAAGCGAGCTGGAGAAGTCTTAAGTCATCTAGAAGATGGTGGAATAGCCAAGTGGCCAAAAAAGATTGCCCGAATTTCACGTCATCTGACCCTGGAGCCACCAAAGATTAGCCAAATAGTTTTATGTGCCGTTTACGATGGATTGCTACTGGAGAAACAACTGGAAATTTCCTATTGTAATCGAGCAGATAGCGAAACGCAAAAAGGGATCATTCATCCCCTGGGTTTGGTCTTTGTTGACAATGTTGCCTATATGGTCTGCACCTTCTGGAACTATCAGGATCTTCGCCAGATTGTATTACATCGAATCGACTCTGCTCAACTGCTGGATGAACCCTCCCAAACACCGGCAGGGTTTAAATTGAAAGATTATATCGCCCAAGGGAACTTTGATTTTCCGCAGAGCGAAGGAACCATTCAACTGAAGTGCCTGTTTGATTCGTATGTGGCTAAACATCTGGAAGAGTCACCGATTAATTATACACAAACGCTGACCCCTCAGGATGATGGGCGAATTCTATTGCTGGCAGAGGTTGAGGATACAGCACAACTACGTTGGTGGGTTTTGGCTTTTGGGAATCAGGTTGAAGTCGTTGCGCCTGAAGAATTGCGGAAGGATATTTATCAAATACTACACGAGGCTGCTGAGAAATATGAATGATTTACTCAACATCATAAATTTCAAGAAAAGAGAAGAATATCAAGCTGAGTTCGATAGGATCGCTAAAAAAATATTGAATTCCTACAATTTAATAATTTCGGAAAAGGCTTACAGAATTAGAGAAATTGAGTTTTATTATTACTCTGAAAATCATACTGATTTTTATTGCCATAACAACCCGAGACAACAAGAAAAGGCAAATTTCTATTTTCATAGATTTAAGGATCCAGAAAAATATTTACGACTGAGGCAAAAAGGGATTGATATTACCTTTGGCACCCCAGATAAATCTTATGGTGGTATTTTAATCAGGGCTATTCAAAATATCAATTCGGGTGATGTTTTTACTGGTATTGGTAAATTGACAAATAAGATAATTGCTAAAATCGGTGGGCCCAAGGAAATTCAGAAATTGTATGATTCAGGCGATAATGTTTTTAATGAAAGTTCAAGCCTACATTTATTATGTTCAGACAATAATCGATTAAAAATATTCAAAAAATACCGGCAAGGGTTAAATCATAATGCCCTAGATACTGATAACTTTTACCTTAATTCCGCATATAATTATTTTACTTACCCTGAAATTTCAGAGTTAATATGATTGCAAATCAGCTTGCTACTTTTAGACAGATAATTTTTGTTTTATCAATCGGATTGAAATATAAACATAGCTAATATTTTAAGATGTCCCCTTGTGGGGTTCATGGAATCGTCGCTGATATTGAGGGTGTGTAATGAAAAATCCAGTGGAAAACGACCAACTAAACAGTGAAATAATTATCTATGAAAGCAATGATGGGAAACCGCAGATTTCTGTGCGGGTTAAAAATGAGACCGTGTGGCTTTCGCAAGCACAACTGGTTGAACTTTTTCACTCCAGCAAGGCAAATGTCAGCGAGCATATCAAGCACATCTTTGACGAGGGGGAATTAGAGCGGAATTCAGTTGTTCGGAAATTCCGAACAACTGCCGCAGACGGAAAAAACTATAATATTGAGCATTACGACCTCGATATGATCATTTCTCTCGGATACCGCATCAAATCATCCATTGCGACCAATTTTCGTCGGTGGGCGACCGCCCGCTTGCATGAGTATATCGTCAAGGGCTTTACCATGGACGACCAACGCCTCAAAGAGTCCGGCGACGGAAGCTACTGGAAAGAACTGCTTGACCGCATTCGTGATATTCGCAGCAGTGAAAAGGTACTTTATCGGCAGGTGTTGGATCTGTACGCCACGAGTGTGGATTATAATCCAAAAAGCAAAGAATCCATTACCTTTTTCAAAACCGTGCAAAATAAACTGCACTATGCCACCAACCAGCAAACCGCAGCCGAAACCATCTACGCGCGTGCCGATGCCGAAAAAGATTTTATGGGACTTGCAACCTTTAGCGGTTCAAACCCCACCAAAGCAGAGACCGGGATTGCCAAAAATTACCTGACGGAGGATGAACTTTTTCGCCTTAACCGCATGGTGTCTGCCTTTTTTGATCTGGCAGAAATCAAAGCACAAGAACAGAAACAAATGCAGATGCAAGACTGGGTAGCAGAACTGGATAAATTTGCAGGCATGTATGGCAAAGGCGTACTGGAAGACGCAGGCAAAGTGAGCCACGACAAAGCCCTTGCCAAAGCCGAGAAAGAATATCGCAAGTATCAGGAAAAGACCCTTTCACCCGTGGAAGAAGCCTACCTTGAGACTATCAAGATCGTGCAAAAACAGGTTGAGAAGAAAACAAAGGATAAACAATGAGTATAAAAACCCACGTTTGGGCAGGCCCCGTGCCTGCCCAAACGATAAACAACCCATACCGGGATTCTGGAGACACCATATCTATCTCTGGGGTTGAGTATGGTGTCTCCAGAACACCAAAGTCATTTATTGATTGTATTCTCACGGATTTAGGGAAAATTTTGTTCTAACACAAAAACCTCAAAGATCAAGAAAGAGGAGATCGTCATGGTAATGGATGTGCATTCTGCATTTAAAGAATTTCAAGATATATTTTTAAAAAATAAAAAATCTATATTTTCAGGTGAAAATATACTCACTGGGCCAACAATTAAATATCTTGAAACAAATTTCATAAAAAATGGGTTATCAGACAAGAAGGATTTTATTGAAAAAATAAAAATTCAACTTATTGATAAGCCAAAAGAAAAAAATGATAGTATAAAAAATGATGCAATCGAAGTACTTGCACATGCTGTTTGGTTGTGGCGCTTGTCGCCATCAAATTCTTCCGCCACCGGTCGTTTGAAATCAGTCAACGAGATTCTGGAATTGATTAGTGGTAACAATAAAATAATCAATGAAGAATCTGATATTTACGAAAAATGGTTTAAAAAAGTTAAGAAGGGTTTTTCTAGTGCCGGTACATTCTACAATATAAATAAACCTTTTGAACTAGCTTATATAATTAATTTCTTTAAACACCACATCGATCATGATCTATCGAATGAAGAATTAGTTACTTGGGTACTAGAAAGGCAAACGCAAGTACTTTTCGAACAGGAAAAATCAAAATCAGTAACAAAATCAGTGGCTTCACAAAATGCATTATTGCATCTTTTAGATAAAGTCACTTTCCTTCCAATCTTGAGTAATTCACATAAAGAAAAAATTGCAAAATGTTTTGAGGGATTATTACCTACTGAAGACCGTAAGGACACAACAGATAAAAAGCTTACAAAAATATCAAACCACCTGTTTGGGGAAAATGGTTATTTTGAAAAAGTAGGGGGGGCCTTCCATCAACCAAATATTCGGTTTTTGTGGGATGATGATAGTAGCCCAATTGACATCAATACCATCTATTACGGATCTCCTGGCACCGGTAAAACTTATTTAACCAAGCTTGCAGTAGAAAGCAGGGTTGATTATCAAAATAATTTTGATCTAAGCAAACGTGATGATCAGATTCGTCACGTTCAGTTTCATCCCTCCTTTACATATGAAGACTTTATTGATGGTTTAAAACCACAAATAAACAAGAGCAATGGGCAAATAGAATTGAAACTGCAAGATGGAGTTTTTAAGAATTTCTGTCATGAGGCCACTAAAACTCTGAAAAAATATCGTATAGCTGAAGGGTTAAAACCCGAGGAAGATAGAGAAGATAACCCGCTAAAATATTATTTTATTGTTGATGAAATTAACCGTGCCGACTTGTCAGCCGTTTTTGGAGAAGTACTTTCATGCTTAGAGGAAGATAAAAGAATAGATTTTGATGAAGAAGGCATTTTGCTTAAATCCTCACTGACCCTTTCGAGTCAAAATTCCCATCTTATTAAAAGTTCTGATCAGGCTATATATACAGATAATGGTAAACACAAATTTGGTGTCCCAAAAAACTTAGTATTTATTGGCACAATGAATGATATTGATCGAAGTGTTGATACCTTTGACTTTGCACTTCGCCGGCGTTTTACCTGGATACACAAAGGGTTTGATGCAGAAGTCTTATCAAATTGTGATGCATTAAAAGATTTTGATTTAGATGAGGTTCAAAGATACGTTGATTCATGCAAAAAATTGAATAGCTACATTTCAAACACGCTAGGTTTAGGTCACTCATACGAGATAGGGCATGCATATTTTATGAATATAAAAGTGCATGGGAAAAACATTAAGTCTGCTAAAGAAAATTTGTTTCAAAAGAACATCAAACCATTACTGGAAGAATATTTACGATCACAATACTCTGCTAAAGATTTAAGTACAAAATTAAAACAGGCTAAAGAAGAATTTATTGGTAAGTCTAAATAATGGCAACACTTCGTACTGTTGATAATTTTGACTCTAAGCTAGAGGCTGTTAAATCTCATTATGGTGCTAAGGAAGTAAATTATCTTGTAAAAGATTCTCTGTACCACTTTAACTTTACAAGTAAAACGAATATAAACTTAGAATTAAATTTAAAAGACTATTTATCTTTGGAAAATAGTTACTATCTTTCGTTTGATAACTGGTCAGATGATGAACAAAAATATGATAAAAGGCAGGCTGATGATCTGATTTTATCCATTAACAATAATCCTATTAAGACCGATGAAAAAAAATGGGTAGTTAAATCAGGTAACTATATTGGGCAATTCAACTTTGATAATCATACCATTAAGATTGGATCACGCTTTGGTAACGGTTTTTTAAAAAGAATGTTGAATGTTGCGAATAGCGTTTTTCTAAGTGAAGACATTTCAAGTAAAAAAAATGAAGAAGAATATCTTTTTATACTTTATTATTTGTTTACTCAGAAGCTTGAAAAGGCTTTTTTACTGGGAATTCCAAAAGTCTATAGGACGATATTACACCATGATGTCAATATTAGGGGACATGTTGATGTTAAGCGATTAATTCGGGAAGATATCCCGTTTAAAGGAAAAATTTCTACCCGGCAGCGTGTAAGGATGGTTGATCAAGATGTTGTAACGGTATTAGATAGTGCATTGAAAATAGTTCACAAAAGAATGCCTAACCTCCTGCAAAATGTTCATCATGTATATACCGCAATAAGGCAACAAAATCCCGAGAAACTGAAGGCTGATACTATTTACAAAGCAAAGAACTCTAAGGCACTTACCAACCCCATATTTTTACCATATAGAGATATCCTTAATCTTGCAGAAATAATCCTAAAAAGTGACAGCTTTAATCCTACGGCAACAAGCGAAAATAAAAGCTTTGGATTTGTTATAAATGTTGCTGAATTATTTGAGAGATACATCTTCAAGCTTCTTCAACAAAAGTTCTCTGACTGGGAAGTTACCTCTCCAGAACTGCCAGTTTATAAAGATCGGTTTTATGCCAGAAAAATAATCCCTGATATTGTCATGACCAAAGGGAATTCAGTTGTGGTCTTTGATGCAAAATACAAACGTATGAACTATGCTCGTAGCAATAGTCAAAATATGGGTGATTTAGACCGAGCGGACTTTTTTCAGATTCATTCATATATGAGTTATTATCAAAATAGACAAAGTTTTAATCCCATTGCCTGTGGACTTATCTATCCACTAAATAAACCCTATGATTCCGAAAAATGTTTATCAAATAATTTGTTTGGAAATGACAAAATGAAATTTGTTGTTGATGGTATTTACTTGGATGGTGGGGATTCTGAGGAAAATGTTTTATCTGCAGAAGAGAAGTTTTTGTCACGCATAGAGACTTTAATTGATTAGATGTTGAGTGCCACCACATCGTAGACAAAAAAATGTGCCAGGACATCGTAGACAAAATAGTTCTCTGACAATCGAATAGCCACCTGTCATTCTTCTGAACATTTCCACTACGGAGG
>JAQIDF010000421.1 GCA_027858145.1 Prolixibacteraceae bacterium
CAGACATACGAGGGCATAACAGTTGAAAGTGCTGATTTGAATTGCGCACTCGTAATTGAGGGAGCTTATGTTGTAATTGTTGAATAATCAATAAGATAAAAATATTTACACTATGAAATATACATTTTTAATCCTGTTGGGGTTGTTGGCACTGGTACCGGCCGTGTATGCAGAAGGCAATAGCAATACCGAACAGATGTCAATAACTCAGGCAGATAAAATAACAGTTAAAGGTAAAGTCGTTGACGAAAACGGGGAACCACTTACAGGCGCAACCGTTCAGCAACAAGGTACAACCAATGGTGTAGTTACCGACATCGACGGCAATTTTTCTCTTGCTGTTCCGGCAGATGCTACGCTCATTATATCTTTTATAGGATACGAAACAACTGAAGTAGCCATTGGGGGAAGAGCTGAACTTGGCAATATCACATTGGCCTCGGATACAGAAGAACTCGACCAAGTGGTCGTAGTCGGTTACGGTACTCAACGCAAAGTTGACCTCACGGGTTCAGTTGCTGTTGTTGATGCCGAAGAGATGAAGAAAGTATCAAACTCAAACATCTCAACCATGCTCCAGGGTAAAGTATCAGGTGTTCAAATTACTACCGACGGAGAACCAGGAGCCGACCCTATAGTACGTATTCGTGGTATCGGTTCGTTCGGAAACACATCGCCACTTTACGTTGTTGATGGTGTGCCAATGGGGACTACAATTCGCGACTTCTCTCCAAACGATATCGAAACCCTTCAGGTTCTTAAGGATGCTTCTGCTGCCGCAATCTACGGTTCGCGTGCTGCCAACGGTGTTGTAATCATCACTACGAAGCAAGGTAAAAAGAACCAGGCCATGAAGATTGATTACAAGGGATACTATGGTCTTGACCAGGTAGAAGAAGGTGTTTATGATGTTATGGATTCATACCAATATGGTGAATTCGTTAACATGGCATTCGAAAACAGTGGAATGGATGTTCCTGCCGGATACAACCCTAATAGCAATAAATACATCGATCCGAGCGAAGTTAACACCGATTGGTTCGAGGAATCGTTTAAAACGGGTGTTCGTCAGAATCACAACCTTAATATTTCAGGAGGCGGCGATTTCAATACATACAACGTTGCTCTTGATTATTATAGTCAGGAAGGAACAATGGTAGGTGCTGGTCCTAATTTCGACCGTTATACTGCTCGTATAAACAATACGATGGATGTTAAGTTTATCAAAATTCAAACCAGCATTGTGTATAGTCACAGTAATCAGGATAATATGGCACTTAGTAATGACAATGAGTACGTGCAGGGGCTATATGGTCAGCAATTTCCTGTAATGGCTTCGGCTTTACTTCAACCACCAAGTATTAAGGCTTACGATGAATCGACCTGGGTACTTGACGATAAAATTTCGGCTGCATCAGAATACCAATACGATTCATACGGATATGGTACTTATTACGATGATGCTCACGGAGACATTCGTGTAACGAACCTTCTGCTTACCAATAATATTTTGGAAAGAAACTCTGTTGTCGACCGCATCGTTGCTTCAGGTTCGGCAAATGTTGACCTCATAGGTATGGTTGGGCAGGAAAGTAGCAATCACAAGTTGAATTATAACCTTAACTTGTCGTACAGTAAATCCTTTGCAAAGGATTTTACATTTGTGCCGGCATTTATCCAGAGTACAACAAACTACTTATCAAAGAACAATGAGCGCTTGTCACAGGGCTATCGTAACTATAGCGATGCACTTGTAGAAAACACTATTACCTACGATGGTGAATTTGGACGCAACCACCTTAATGTGGTTGTTGGTCAAACATTCCAACGCGAACTTTATCATACACTTACAGGTGAAGGTGTGAACATGCCTGAACCATACTATCTGCAAGTAAACAACGCGGAGGAAACACAAGCAGCAAGCTATGAGAGCGAACACGTGTTGGCTTCGTATATTGGTCGTGTTAACTACGATTTCGATAAGAAATACCTTATTTCGTTAACCGCCCGTCGTGATGGTTCAAGCCGTCTTTCTGAAGACCGTTGGGAATGGTTCCCTTCTGTGTCAGCAGGTTGGCGTATCGAGCGCGAAAACTTCTTCCCGGTAGCCGAATCGACTATTAACCTGTTCAAAATCAGGGGTAGCTATGGTGAACTAGGTAATGAAAACATAGGCGAATACCAGTTTATGGATGTTATGTCAAGGGGTAATTATACTTATAGTTTTGCGAACAATAAGGTTACCGGCTCAGCCATATCGAACTATGTAAACACAGCCATCAGGTGGGAAAAGAAGAAAACGATTGATATTGGACTTGACCTTGGTATGTTCAAAAATCAGTTAGAGTTCACATTCGACTGGTATAAGTCAACATCAGAAGACCTTCTTTATAGTGTAGCAGTGCCGGCTAGTGCAGGTGCTACAAATACAACTGTTACGATGAACGCAGCAACCATGGAAAACTCAGGTCTTGAGTTCCTGGTGGCCTATCACAATTACAACAATGCTGTTAAGTTTGACATTTCTGCAAACTTATCAACTCTTAACAATAAGGTAACTAAGTTGGGTGTTTCAGGCGAACCACGTACCGATGGTTATTGTCGTACCGAAGTAGGTCGTGAAGTAGGTGAATTTTATGGTTATGAATACGAAGGAATATTCCAGTCGCAGGAAGAGATTGACAACCGTGTCAACGATGAAGGCGAAGCGGTTAATCAGCCCGGTGCACAACCCGGTGATGTTGCATACGCCGACCTTAATAACGATGGTGAAATCACGAACTTAGACCAAAAATTTCTGGGTAGTGGTTTGCCAAAGGTAAATTATGGATTGAATGCACGTGTTGAATGGAGTGGTTTTGACCTTAGTATATCAACTTATGGAGCAGCAGGTTTCAAAGCAGTAGATTTTGTTGATGTTACATTGCACGGCTCATACGGTGCACTTAATAAGAGCGTTGATTTGTTAAATGCATGGACACCGGAGAACACAAACACCGATGTACCCCGCGTTTCATATAAATCTACGGGTTCAATTACCAACGATATGTTTAGCCAGCGTTATTTGCAGGATGCATCTTATCTGAAAATTGCTAATATCGAATTGGGATATAACCTTCCTAACAGATGGTTTGGTGGTTATATTAGCGGTGTTCGTGTATATGCTTCGGCTCAAAATTTGGCTACATTGTCTAAATACAAGGGTTACAACGTAGATTTTGCCGGAGGTACATTCACTCCGGGTTACAACTATGCTTCGTATCCAACACCACGTACCATGATGTTTGGTGTGCACTTGTCATTCTAAAAAAATATAATCTAAATAAGGTATCATTATGAAAAGATTAAATATAATTCTAATAATATTGGCGCTTGTTGGAGGCTTTACTGCCTGCAACGATGAACTCGATGTTATAAATCCGAACAATCAGACCACCTATGATTTTGGCGATTCAGAGACAGAACTTCAGGAGGCTGTCATCTCGTGTTATAACCGTATTCGCCTCGAAGGTACATTTGCCCGCGTTGGCTACACTATGGATGCTGTACGTGGCGACGAAGTCTGGAACTCATCTCAACAGTGGTATTTGGAGTACGATAATCTCAATTCTCCGGGTACAATTGGTATTGGTGACTTGTGGATGTGGCGCGACAACTACCATGTAGTAAACCGCACAAACTTTGTATTGTCAAAAGTTGATAATGTTGACATGTCGGAAGATTCTTATAATCAGATAAAGGGGCAGGCTCTTTTCCTCAGATCTTTAGCATACTATAATTTGACAACCTATTACCAGACTGTTCCGTTGATTACAGACTATTCAGCTTATTCAGACATCAATACTATGTATGCGTCCAACAATACTCAGGACGAGGTTTTTGACCAGATAGAGATAGACCTTGCAAATGCAATGGAAATGTTGCCATCGCGCGATGCAGGTGGCGAATGGGCAGAGGGACGTGCAACTTGTGGTGCTGCTGCCGGATATTTAGCGCGTACACTGATGTTCCGTCATAAATTTGAAGAGGCTAAT
>JAQIDF010000440.1 GCA_027858145.1 Prolixibacteraceae bacterium
GGCGATGGCCCCGAACTGGTTAGTCCTTCATCGGGAAGCTCAATTGTGCTTGAACGCGAAGGTGCCGAAGAAAATACAGTTTCGTTTTCATGGTCGGAAGCCGATTTTGGATTTCCAAGCGCAACTTCATATACCGTGCAATTTGACCTGGCCGGAAATGATTTTTCTGACCCATTCTCATTGGTTACTACCAGTGATACCTTTGCTGTTGCAACACAGGCTGATTTGAACAATGATTTAATGGAATTTGGCCTTCCTGTTGCTGAAGAAACAGCAGTAATTGTAAGGGTAACAGCTTCAGTAAGCGATGATATTACAACACTTACATCCGCTACGGCAGATATGAATATTACTTTGTATGCTTCATCATTTCCTTCAATTTACATGATTGGCGCCGGAACCGGCGGATGGGATCCAGGACTGGCTGCTGAGGTAGCATCTACTGGAGTGCCTTATAATTATGAAACCACAGCATACTTCGATTCATCCGGCGATGGAAACTTCCGCTTCTTTAATAACCCCGACTGGGGTGCTTCTCTCGGTGGCTACGATGTGTTTACCACTTATCCTACCGACTTGCTCGAAGTAGCTGAAGGTGACGATGATCCAAACTTCCGCTTTATCGGTGAATCGGGCTGGTATATTATCCATGCAGACACCGAAAACAGTGAAATTACAATGGAAGCTACTGAAGAACCTGTATTGTATGCCGTAGGTGATGCAACAACAGGCTGGGATTTTGACCCGGGAACTGCAACGCTCTCATGGACAGGACATCAAATTTACGAAGGTGACATCGATTTTACCCAAGACTTAGCATTTCGTTTCTTTGCACAAGCCGACTGGGGATCGGTAAGCTACGGATATGACACGCTTACCAAATACGACACGAGCTTTATTGATATTATGGAAGGAAATGATGACCCGAACTGGCAATTTGTTGCTGAGTCTGGCAATTATCATGTAGTAGTAAATATTAGAGAGAAAACTGTGGAAATTACTAAAAACTAAATTTTCATAGAAATTATTTGAGTTAAAAGTCAGCATGTACAGGCATGCTGACTTTTTATTCTGAATTTTATAAATCCCGTTATTATACAGTAAATTGATTCTAAAAATATAGAACAAGGGACATGAGGAGAACGTTTGTATTATTTGTTATGGTTTTCGTGGCGATGGTTGTAAATGCACAAATTACAACCTCGCCCGAATTACCTGTTGCCGACCAATCATTAACAATCACATTTAATTCGTCGGAAGATGATCAACTTGGTGATTTCAGGGGCGATTTGTACGCCCACACCGGGGTTGGTATCGAAGGCATTGGCGATTGGCAAAATGTGATTGGCGACTGGGGTCAAAACAACATCCAACCTAAACTCACTTATTTGGGTGATGGTATTTACGAGCTTGAAGTCACGCCCGACATCAACAGCTTCTACAGTGTAGCTGAAGGCGATGTCGTTTATAACATGTCGTTTGTGTTTCGCTCTTCTGATGGCAATAAGCAAACCGATGACCTTTTCGTCGATGTATATCAGCCTGGGTTAAGTGTGAACATTTCTTCTCCTGCAAACAACAGCATACTGCAAGTGCCGGATGAACAAACCATAACAGCAAATTCAACCGATGAAGCAAACCTTTCAATTTTAATTAATGGAACCCTCCTGAAAGAATCAAACGGCACCGCTATTTCTTCGTCTTATACTTTTGCCGAAACCGGAACTTACGAGATAGTTGCCCGAGCCCAAAGCACACAAGAAACAGCAAACGACACTATTTATGTTGTGGTGCGCGAGGACGAAACCGAAATCCCATTACCTGCCGGCGCCCGCAAGGGCATCAGTTACCCCGACAACCAATCTGTTCGCTTGGTATTGTGGGCTCCCGGCAAACAATACGTTTACCTCTTGTCGGAACTTAGCGACTGGAAACCCGATAACAACTATCAGCTTACCAAATACGGCGACTACTTCTGGATTGAAATTGACGGTATCGAACCTGGTAAAGAATATGCTTTCCAATACCTGATAGACGGAGATTTAACCATTGCCGATCCATACACTGAAAAGATTCTTGACCCTTGGAACGATCAATACATTAGCGATGCTACTTACCCCGGGCTTATCTCATACCCCGAGGGCAAAATTGAAGGCATTGCATCGGTGTTTCAACCCGGACAGGAAGAATACCAATGGGAACACCCAACAATCGAACTGCCCGAAAAAGAAGAGATGGTCATATACGAAATGCTTATCCGCGATTTTACCGATGAGCACACCTACGCTTCTGTTATCGAAAAACTAGAATATCTTGAAAACCTCAACATCAATGTGCTTGAGCTAATGCCGGTAAACGAATTTGAAGGCAACTCGAGCTGGGGTTATAACCCGGCATTTTATTTTGCACCCGACAAATACTACGGT
>JAQIDF010000443.1 GCA_027858145.1 Prolixibacteraceae bacterium
ACTAATGAAATATCTTTCGACCTATGCTTTGTTGTTCCGGTCGTAGATAAGGTCGCCCGGACGTTGTTTGAATATTTTATTTATGATAAGACTAAACACATAGTAATTCACAATTGCCATAACAATAACAGATAACAAAGTAAGTCCGTTCCATAAATCGAAATATAGTGCCTTTTCTACTTCAAATGGAGATATTAAATCGATAACAAAATAAACAAACCCCAGGTACCCAACCACTCCAGCCAAAATAATGGCAACAAAAAGTGGCATAAGAACGAAAATATACATCATTCCCATATAAATCCGTTTAATATCGATACCAAATGCTTTAAAAGTACCAATATTCATTTTAATTTTATTAAGGTGTGTACTCAATATATTCGATAAGAAAATATTGATCATTAACACACTAAATCCAATCAGAATAATAGACATGATTCGCGTAAGCTGGCTTACAAAATTGTAATTCTTCATTTGCTCAATTTTTGCCATCTCGAGCTTTATACCTGAATCCTCAGCAAATTTTTCAGCAAACTCATCAACTTTTCCCAAACTATTAAAGTTAACTGCAATGTAATCGAAGCGCCGCGGTCGTAACATTTGTTGATTAGGGAAGTAGCTTTGAACCAATTGGTGACCGGCTATTTCAGCTTCATTCATAAATGTTTTAATCTCATCAGATGCCTTTAACTGCTCAAACAAGCTATCGATATCGTCAAGCATCACATATTCCGAACCGAAAAATGACACTTGTAAAACATACATTTCTTTATAACTGTATTGGTGCTTGTACACATCAACAGCATTTACTTCGAGCAAACCACCTTCGTCCCAGTATCGTGTAAAAAATGAATCACACGCCTCCTTAAATTCAGTCACAAAGGTTGAATCCATAACGACATAGGCATAGAGCTTTTTATTATCCTTAAATAAAAAGTTATCGCCCAGATACATGTAGTTATTGTAAAAATATTGGGTTGTAATAAAGTCAACACGCTCGCCGGGCAATTTATCAACAACAGCCCTGATGGGAATAGGAACAAGACGATCTTCACTTTGTTTTTTAAAGATAAATGCCGGTTCGTCAGAACACTCTAATTTGTTGAGCATTTTTCGTGTAACAATAATCGAGATATCCTCTTTTACTGAGAAAGAAGAACCAACAGCATTATTAATTTTCTGGTCAACAATCGTCTCCACCAGTGGATCATCAAAAGGAATAGACCTTCCATCCACCCCGCTGTTAGGGCTTTCAGGTAAATTTCCCTGAAAATAGGCTGTCCATTTATTGTACCCGACAATTGTATCGTAATTATAAAACTGTTGCAACGAATCGGTATTATACAAATCAATTACACTGCCAGCCTGCCGGTTGATCCCTGGTATTGGAGCGTTTAACGAACGCACAAAGGGATCTTCCATTTTTTCTTTCAGATATTCGAGACTACCGTTTGAAAACCCAATGGCCAGAAAAGTAAAGAATAAGATGATTACAATAAGCCAAAAATTCTTGTTACGATTTCCTAATAGTTCCTTGGTTTCATTACGATAAAACAGATGTTTAAAATCATGGGGAATTGCCGAAAAAGAAATCCAGTCTTGCTTGAGTTTAATTTTGGCAAAAAGCTTATATTTTACATTAACCCAATCCCAGGCAATGCATAATCTATAGAATGATTTTGCAACCATCCCTTTTAACGAAAAGAAATTACTTATAGCTGTAAATTCATCATCTTCCTGAATTACTTTCTTTTTCACAGGCTTATAAATCATGCCCATCCATTTCGAAAATAACGAAACAATTTTTTGAAATAAAAATGTAAAAAAAGGAGCGATAGAAAACACCAACCATGGGATAAAACCAAATATGGTGGCAAACGGTGAGCTGCTTCCGCCTAATTCTTGTTGTTCTAAGTTGCTTATGCTTCTTGAGCGATGGTCGTCGCGTTGTCCTTCAACGGCCGTTTTAAATTTTAAATCCTGAATGGTACGTATTACATCGTTTATTTTAATGTCTGCTTTTTTGATTTCACCATAAGCAAACTGACTTATGTTTTCTTTTATGTCGGCATTCAGAAGCTCTTTATCAGACAATTTAGATGTCAACCAAATTTTAAAGCTCTTTTTCTTCTCCTCCGGAAAATCAGGCTCTACATCCATTTCATGTTTATGGTTGACCATGGCCTGCTTAACCTCCTGGAAGAAATCATCATCAACTTCATTTTCTGAAAGATGCACCAATATACGCACAAAAGTCTCTGTATCGGAATTCAACAAGAGTTCAATCTCTTCCTGAATACGATGATTAATTTCACGCGACTCGTCCCATTTCAACTGATCGCGATCGTATATAAAATGTGGGTCGATGGTTGCAACATTGTTGTCACCCTTCGATAAAACAATAATCCGGTCGGCAAAGTCGAGCGTTAAAGGGATATT
>JAQIDF010000445.1 GCA_027858145.1 Prolixibacteraceae bacterium
CCGTACCGAAAGTGTGGTGCCGTGAACGCTAACAATTACAAGATTATAACTTTTAAGTATTTCCAATAACGACTCCAGCTCATCAATATGAACATCGCTTTTCAGGCTATAATGATCGACGGCTGTATACTTTTCGAGCATTTTCTGGAAAGGTGTCTCACCATCTGCCCCAACAGCAACCGACGCAATTCGCAATGTATCAAGGCGCTTCAATGGTATAAACGCTTGATGGTTTTCAACAACCGTAAGTGATTTCTCATACAAATATCGCGATGTTAGCTGATACGCCCCTTTGTTGAGCTCTTTTTTCCATTCATCAGTCTCAACCGGTTGATCAGTCTGCGTCCATTTCTTTGCCATTAGAATTTTTCGACACTTTTCATCTATCATTTCAGCTGACAAATCACCATTTTCAACAGCATCAACAATAGCATTTGAAACCATACCAGGGTTCAGCACAAACTCAATCACGTCTACACCGGCCTGAATTGCTTTAACGGCAGCTTCAGCTTCGCTGTAATCGCGGGTTATTCCTCTCATATTCATCCCGTCGGAAAATACAAGCCCTTCAAACCCCAACGAATCCCGAAGAATTTCTGTCATAACCCTTTTCGACAGCGTACCCGGAGCCCCTGAATCATCAACAAGCGGTAAACTGATATGTGCACTCATAATGCCATTTATACCACTGTCGATAACCGTTTTGAACGGTACAAAATCGATGGCGTCCAGTTGTGCATAAGTCCGGTTAACTGCCGGCAGTGTTAAATGCGAATCGTATTGGGTATCGCCGTGGCCCGGAAAATGTTTTGCCGAGACGATAATATGCTCGTCCATCATGCCTTCTGCCAAGGCCAGGCTTTTTTTCACTACACGACCAGGATTCTCACCAAACGAACGATAATTGATGATTGGATTTTGCGGATTTGAGTTCACATCGGCTACCGGTGCAAAATTCAGGTTTAATCCCAATGTACGAAGTTGCTGGCCAACCTCACGCCCCATACGGTATATTAAACTATCATTTTTCAAAGCCCCCAACCCCATCGCATGAGGATACCGGATAACCGAATCGAGCCTGAACGACAATCCATTCTCGGCATCGAGTGCCATAAAAAGCGGCACCTCTGCAGCCGATTGATAACGCTTTACGCTACGTATAATTTGCGAGGGTGTATTCCTAAGGAACAGTACCCCACCAATATGATGCTTTTTGATATACGATATAATCTGTTGCTCATTTGCCTCACCCTGCGAAGGATAAGTAGTCACCATAATCAGCTGTCCTACTTTTTCCTTTAAACTCATATTTCCTATCAGAGAATCAACCCACTGTTTCTCAACTTTAAAAAAGTCGGGTTTCTTAGCAGAAGAATTTATCGAGAGAAAGAAGAAAAGAATTATTATAATTTGTGCTAAACGCATATTTTTTCCAATTTTTGTAACATTACAGAATAAACGTAAATTTATAAAAAAACCAATACGGGCAAAGCTATGAAAGAATCAATCAGATCAGTTTTTTTTAGCGTTTTATTGAGCGTAATAATATTTAGTTGTAAAGCCTCTATTATGCCTGTTCATCCTGTTCCCGGTGCCGAACAACCCGGCAAATACATCAACCTGCTAACCAACAAAAAAGTGGCACTGATGGTCAACCACACCTCAATGGTTGACAGCGTTCACCTTGTTGACTTTCTTCTGGCAAAAACCATCAATATTGCTAAAATTTTTGCAGTAGAACACGGGTTCAGGGGGCAGGCTGCGAACGGAGAAGAAATAAATAGCACCGTAGATGAAAAAACAGGCTTGCCGATTGTTTCTCTTTACGGAAAAAAGAAAAAACCTTCGGCCAGCGATTTGAGCGATGTTGACATTGTTGTATTCGACATACAGGATGTAGGTTGCCGCTTTTACACCTACATAAGCAGCATGCATTACCTGATGGAAGCTTGTACCGAAAATAATGTTCAGGTTATCATCCTCGACCGCCCTAACCCAAACGGCGATTATGTTGCCGGACCGGTATTAAACACTGAGCTTAAATCATTTGTAGGAATGCACCCAATACCCATTGTACACGGATGTACGGTTGGCGAACTGGCACAAATGATTAACGGAGAAGGTTGGCTTAAAACTCAAAAAAAATGCAGACTGAAAGTAATTCCGGTCGAACACTATTCACACAAAACCCGCTACATACCACCAGTACAACCATCGCCCAACCTGCCAAACTATCAGGCTGTACGCCTATACCCTTCGTTATGTTTTTTTGAAGCTACCAATGTAAGCATTGGCAGGGGCACGAACTTCCCATTCCAGGTTATCGGATTCCCGGGAGCAAACGGGAAATTCACATTTAAGCCCCGCGACATACCCGGCGTCAGTAATAATCCACTGCACGAGAATAAAACATGCACCGGCATTGATCTCAGAACAATCAATCCAGTTCCTGAATTCACCCTGCAATATTTTATAGATTTTTATAATCAATTTGAAGAACCCGAAAACTTCTGGAAAAGCAAACGCTGGATAGAACTTCTTTCAGGCAGCAAAGAGCTTTATAACCAGATCAACAATGGCCTCAGCAAAGAAGAGATCCGCAATACATGGCAAAAAGATTTAAAGCAATACAAATCAACCCGCGAAAAATATTTACTCTATCCTGATTTTGAATAATATGCAACCATTATCACTACTTTTTATTTTTATAGGCTATTTTGCGTTACTGGTTGTTATTTCGTATTTCACCGGTCGTAAAAACAGCAGCAAAACCTTTTATACCGGCGACCGAAAATCGCCATGGTTTGTAGTTGCTTTCGGCATGGTGGGAGCCACTCTCTCGGGGATAACTTTCATATCTGTACCGGGTGAAGTAAGCAACAGTTCTTTTTATTATTTGCAATTTGTATTGGGTAATTTTGTAGGTTATCTGATTATAGCCAGCCTTTTACTCCCATTTTATTACAGGAAAAACATCGTGTCAATTTATACTGTTTTGGTAGAGAAAATGGGACAACAAGGTTACCTGACCACATCCGGGTTTTTCATCCTTTCAAAAGTTATTGGGGCGGCTTTCAGGCTTTACCTTGCCGCTCTGGTTATCCACACTGCCATTGCACAACCACTAGGCATATCGTTCGGATTAACGGTAATTATTTGCCTGATACTCATTTGGCTATACACAGCTAAATCGGGTATTAAAACCGTTGTTTGGTCGGACGTGGCTCAAACGCTGGTTCTTCTCACAGCCGTGGTAATGACCATTTTTACTATCAAAAACCAACTTGGCTACGATTTCTCCGCCCTGCAAACAAACCTGGTGAATAATGCTGATATAAATATTTTTAATTTCGATTTTCGTTCGCCAAATAACTTTTTTAAACAATTCATTTCCGGTATTTTCATCACCATTGCCCTGAATGGTTTCGACCAGGACATTATTCAAAAAAATCTCACCTGCAAAAATGGAACAAAAGCCCGTAAAAACATGATTGTATTCAGCATCTTATTTGTAGTTGCTGTTTTAGTTTTTCTTATTTTAGGGGCATTACTCATTCTTTATGCACAAAACAACGGCATACCTATTCCTGAGAACACTGACCAGTTCTACCCCAACATTGCTTTTAACCACTTGGGAAGCACCATTGCTGTATTATTTATGCTTGGCATATCGGCAGCAGCATTTTCAAGTGCCGATTCAGCCACAACTGCCTTAACAACTGCCTTTTCAATTGACTTTTTACAACTCGACAAAAAAGATGAAAGAACACAAAAAAGAACCAGGACTCTTGTACACCTGGGCTTTAACCTTATATTATTCGTTGTAATTTTTCTTTTTTATAAGTTGAACAACGAAAGTGTAGTGGTTGCCATATTTAAAGCTGCCGGTTACACATATGGGCCAATTTTTGGTGTTTTTATGTTTTCATTTTTTATAAAAAGAATACCGAAACATCGATTTATTTTACCAATTTGTATTGCTTCTCCAATAATTACCTATTTAATTACGTTAATAAGTAAAAAACTATTTAATGGTTACGAGTTCGGGTTTGAATTGATAATCGTTAACAGCCTGCTCACAATCATACTTTTAACACTATTTTCAGAAAAATCAAGAAAACGTTAAAATTCTTTAAATAAAAATTGCAATATTTCCTTATGATTTGTTAAATTTGGAATGGATATTGTATCATAATGAAAGAATTATTTAATCAAACCATTTGACTGAAAGAATCTTTAAAATACTAACACTGTTCAGCCTTGTTGCTTTTATGCTAATAGGCTGTGAAGATGATAATTACATCTCGTCGGATGATGCACGCCTGACATTTTCAACCGATTCGCTGATGTTTGACACCATATTCACCACAATTGGCTCTACTACAAAATCATTCAGGGTTATCAACCATCACAATCAACCCATCCTTATTTCATCCATCGAATTATCCGGTCTCGACGAATCGGCATACCGTCTAAACATCGACGGAGAGATGACCAATGAAACTGAAAATATTGAACTGGCCGCAAACGACAGTATGTATATTTTTGTAGAGCTAACAGTTGACCCGAATGGCTCTAACCAGCCTATGATTGTTCAGGATTCTATTGTATTCAACACAAATAAGAACATTCAGGATGTAAATTTATTAGCCTGGGGGCAGGACTTTCACCCCATTAAAACAGAAATAATTGAAACAACAACCTGGACAAACGACAAGCCTTACCTGATTTATGACTACGCGCTGGTTGACAGCAACGCAGTTTTAACCATTCAGCCCGGTACCAAAATTTACTTTCACAAAGATGCGGTACTGGCAGCACTAGGAACAATTATCGCCACCGGAACCCCAACAATGCCTATAGAATTTTCAGGGGACAGGCTGGAAGCCATGTATAGTGACATACCCGACCAGTGGTATGGAATTTTGCTGTATCCAAACAACAATACAACACATGTTTTTGAAAATGTAAATATAAAAAATGCCCGTATCGGCTTGCAGGCCGGCACTATTGAATACGAAGGCATGTCGAATGTTATTCTTCACAACACACGAATTGAACACATGGGATACGCCGGTTTGTTTGCCATAAAAGGAAATATTACAGCAACCAACACATTAATAGCTGATTGTGGCAACTACCTTGCGCTTTTAGCAGGAGGGGCTTATGATTTTACACATTGCACACTCACTAATTACTGGAGTGGTTATTCAAACCGCCAGGCCGCATCGGTTGCTATTACAAACCAACTGATAATACCCCAGGGTAACGACACCATTGCACAGGCATTCGATCTGGTAAAAGCCAACTGGAACAACTCCATTATCTGGGGCAACCTTTCGTCAGAAATAGAATTCGGGCATAATAAAGATTACGCTTTCAATTACAGTTTTAAAAATAGTTTGGTGAAAATTTCAGACAGTATATATAATGCCCGACAAGAAAACTTTGAGTCAAGTCTCATTAATCTCGACCCACTTTTTGTTGACTATGCAGAATACGACTATCAGCCAGACTCGCTTTCACCGGCTATAGATGCAGGCCTAGTTGAATATGGAGAAATGGTGCCTTTTGACTTAAACAACAACAACCGGTTATCAGATGAACTACCCGATATAGGTGCCTATGAAAGAATTATTGAAAACGAGGATTAGGATTAACTTTTCACTACTTTTCTTTTTATTCATTACCCTTTTTATCGCTTCATTATCGCTAAAAGCCCATGAAAACGAAGGCAAGACGTACAGGATAATGTTTTATAACGTTGAAAATTTATTTGACGTAGCAGATGATTCTTTAAAAAATGATGAAGAATTCTTACCCAACCGTGACCGATACTGGAACAAAAGTAAGTTTTACCGAAAATTAAAGCGCATCTATCAAACCATAATGCTTTCAGGCGATTGGTCGCCCCCCACAATAATCGGATTGGCCGAAATTGAAAACCACAGTGTACTGGAGGCCCTATTGTCGCAAACCCCGCTTGGGAAAATGGGGTATAAAATAATTCACAAAGAATCGCCCGACCACCGGGGAATTGATGTTGCCCTACTATACAACAGCAATCACTTTACCCCGTTAAAATATCAAACATACGCTGTTACAAAAACCGATGACAAAAATTACGCAACACGCGATATTCTGCATGTTGAGGGATACACAGGAAGCGAAACGGTACATTTTTTCGTTAATCACTGGCCTTCGAAATACGGCGGCACACTAATAACCAAACCATTACGTGCACTTGCAGCACAAACCCTACGAAATGCTGTTGACAGCCTGTTCAACATTTCACCTCTTTCACCCATTGTTGTCATGGGCGACTTTAATGACTCGCCATTCGATGAAAGTATTAAAAACCACCTGCGTGCATTTCCGATAATAGAAAAACCAGTGCCCGACAGTCTTTATAATTTAGCATACCTTTATGCTGAAGAGGGAAAAGGCACAAACAAGTATCACGGAAAATGGGAAATGATAGACCAAATTATTGTAAGTGGCAACCTTTTGTCTAAAGGATCGATTCATACTTCAGATTCGCTTTTCAAAGTTATTGAAGCCCCATTCCTTCTGGAAAAAGATAAAAATTACCTGGGTGTAAAACCATTCCGGACCTACATAGGGTATAAATACAACAACGGATTCAGTGACCATCTGCCCATTGTTCTCGACTTAAAAACAACTAATTAAGCACCCACAAGCTTAAGTCCCAGTTCATCAGCCTTTTTCAACATAAACTCATAAGCTTCTTCATGGTTATTATGAATCTCACCATCGAGAATAGCTTCTTTAATGGCATTTTTTATAATTCCAACTTCATGACAAGGTTTTAATCCGAAAACCTCCATAATTTCTTCGCCCTTTACTGGTGGCTGAAAGTTTCGCACTGCATCCTTCTCTTCAATTTCTTTTAGCTTTTCACGAACCAGCTTAAAATTCGAAAGGTACTGTTTTACCTTAACCTCATTTTTCGATGTTATATCTGCCTCACACAAAGTCATTAACTCATCAATATCATCACCGGCCTCAAACAACAAGCGTCGTACAGCCGAATCAGTTACTTCTTCTTCGCTAAGTACAATAGGACGCATGTGCAGGTTAACCATTTTTTGTACAAACTTCATTTTATCATTTAAAGGAAGCTTGACCCTGCGAAAAATTCGTGGAATAATTTTCGACCCCACATAATTATGGCCATGGAAAGTCCAGCCAAGCCCATCAACATATTTCTTGGTTAAAGGCTTAGCAACATCGTGAAACAATGCCGCCCAGCGCAACCACAAGTTTTGGGTACTGGGAACAATACGATCCAAAACTTTCAATGTATGCATAAAATTATCTTTATGCCCTACTCCGTCAACAACATCAACACCTTTAAGGGCTGCCACTTCGGGCATAATTAACTCAAGCAAGCCGGTATTGTCCATTAGCTTAAAACCTACCGATGGCTTCTCTGACATCATAATTTTATTCAGCTCATCAACAATCCGTTCTTTAGAAACTATAGATATCCGTTCACAATTACGGGTAATTGCATCAAGTGTTTTTTTCTCAATTTTAAATTTTAATTGCGTCGCAAATCGTATTCCCCTCATCATTCGTAAGGGATCATCATCAAACGTAATATCCGGGTCAAGCGGTGTACGAATTATTTTCCTGTTCAAATCCTCAACACCTCCAAAAGGATCGATAAGCGCTCCAAAATTATTAGCGTTTAAACTAATTGCCAGTGCATTAATCGTAAAATCACGCCTGTTTTGGTCGTCCTCAACCGTTCCGTCTTCAACTACAGGTTTTCTCGAATCCTTCCGGTACGATTCTTTTCGTGCGCCCACAAACTCTATTTCGATATCATTATATTTGAATTGAGCGGTACCGAAATTTTTAAAAATATTTACCCTGATATTACGATTGAGCTTTTGAGCTACTTGTTTAGCAAGTTTTATACCATTACCAATGGTAACAATATCAATATCTTTCGAAGGTCTTTCCAAAATCAGATCGCGAACATACCCTCCTATCACATAAGTTTCAAACCCAAGCTCACCCGCTTGTGCTGAAACAACCTTAAAAATCTCACTATTAATATATTTAGAAAAATTATTCTCCATTCCTCAAATCCTTTGTCCATAAATGAATGTGTGACAAAAGTAACACAAAAAAACAATCATCCGATGTATGTTTGCAATGTAAAACAAAAGCAAGAGTTCATTGTTTTGATAACAAGAGAATAATAATAATTAAAATTTGACAACTATGTTAGAACATTTAACCCTCGACACATTTAAAGAGAAAGTATTTGATTTTGAAAATAATAAAGATTGGAAATTCGAAGGTGAAGCACCTTGCGTTATCGATTTTTATGCCGATTGGTGTCAGCCATGTAAACTGGTAGCACCGGTACTTGAAGAGCTTCAGGAAGAATATGGGCCAAAATTGAATATTTACAAAGTAGACACTGAAGATCAAAAAGAACTGGCATCATTGTTTGGCATTCAAAGCATTCCTTCTATTCTTTTTATTCCGAAAGAAGGAAAGCCACAAATGGCTCAGGGTGCATTACCAAAGGAAACCTTCGAACAAGCTTTTAAAGAAGTTTTAGATGTTTCAAAGGAGAATTAATTAAAGTTTACAACCCAAAATCAAGGCCCGGTACAATTCAATGTATCGGGCTTTTTTTATATGCAATCAATAATCTTTTCCAGTTTTATGCCCCTTGAACCTTTAATAAACAGGAATTTATTATTCCAGTCAAATTCTTTAATCATTGAAATTAAAGATTCTACATCAGGAATTTTTTGAAAATATTCAGGGATTCGTGTCTTTGCAAAATGCTCACCTACCAGAAAAACCGATTTTAAGCCTGCATTATTTATCAGGTCAACAATTTTTTGATGTTCCATCTCCGACACTTCTCCAAGTTCAAGCATATCGCCAAGCACTGCTACTTTGTTATCATGATTTATATTAATGAAATTTTTAACCGAAACTTGCATGCTGGTTGGATTAGCATTATAACAATCAAGCAAAATAGTGGCTCCCGCTTTTTTGAGTAGTTGCGACCGGTTATTATCAGGCTCAAAAGAAGCTACAGCATGTTGAATTTTTACCGGATCAACATCGAAAAACAATCCGATACGGGCAGCAGCCATAATATTTTCAAAATTATACCCCCCAATAAGCTTCGACTTCAAATACAACCATCCTTTAGGAAACAAAACTTTTACAACCAAATAAATTTGCTCATCGGCAATTTCTCCCTTAAAATCAGCACCTGAGGAATAAGAACCGTATGTAAACTTCACCCGGTTACCGACTGACATTTCTTCAAGGTGTTTATTATCGGCATTAATAAAAATGCCTTTTCCGCCACGAGCTATATGCTCATACATCTCCCCTTTTGTTTTCTTAACGCCTTCGAAAGAGCCAAAACCCTCGAGATGAGCTTTACCAACATTGGTAATCAGGCCATAATCAGGATCGGCTATTTCACACAATTCAGCAATTTCGCCCATATGGTTAGCACCCATTTCAATAATAGCAATTTCATGTTCCTCCCTCATTGACAGGAGTGTAAGTGGAACGCCAATATGATTATTCAGGTTTCCGGTTGTAGAAATAACCTTATATTTTTCAGCAAGCACTTCACGAATCAGCTCTTTAGTAGTTGTTTTACCATTCGTTCCTGTTATGGCAATAACCGGAAGTGACAGATAGTTACGGTGATAATTAGCGAGTTGTTGCAATGTTTTCAGAACATCATCAACCACAATACAATCTCCCCGTAAATTAAACGAGGGATCATCAGTTACAGCAATATCAGCTCCATCGTTTAATGCATCTGCGACGAAACGATTTCCATCGAACCGCTCTCCCTTTAAAGCGAAAAACATACCACCCGCTTCGGCTTTCCGGCTGTCGGTAAAAACATGTGGGTGTTTTAAAAACAGGTCATGCAATTCATCAATAGCTATCATATCTTGTACAAAGTATTATTAAAATTGATATAAAGATGAAAAATATTTTACAAATTCAATCAAAAAAAAT
The DNA here is from genome assembly GCA_027858145.1 of Prolixibacteraceae bacterium. GTDB lineage: Bacteria > Bacteroidota > Bacteroidia > Bacteroidales > Prolixibacteraceae > Roseimarinus. Next base: position 10,048 of record JAQIDF010000445.1, read on the forward strand.
CCCACCGTTAAGTGGGATTGATAACTATTCATATATAAGTTTTTACTTTTTAGCTACCCTGGGTGGTCCCAGTCGTGTCATTGCACATCTGAAACCTATGTCAGCCTTTGCTTCACGCTGATCTAAGTAACGGCGTGATCCGGGGTTTAACCAGTATGCCCGATCACTCCATGATCCACCTTTATAAACACGCGAACGGTCAGTAATTCGAGAACTTATTACACCAAGATTATCGCTTTGGGTGTACATCGTATTGGTTGTTTGTTCATTGTTCGATTCTTCTTCAGGCTTTACGGTTGTCCAGTCACTACCCTCGATTGGAACAGTACTGTAGTCACCATCAAGGTAATTTCGGTAATCTGCTATTGTATCAGTAACCGGTTGTCCAAACTCATCAAAAATAACTTTTCCATCGTTATCTTTTTGATATTCAGTAATCACATTACCCCGGTAAGGTTGAAATTCTTCAATATCCATAGGCGACAAAGGTCTGTATACATCTGCTACCCACTCGTTAACATTACCTGCCATACAATAAAGGCCATAATCATTAGGGCTATATGAAAAAACATCGGCAGTAATATCAGCAGCATCATTCAATGCTCCGGCCATACCCATGTAATCACCCCGTCCACGAACATAATTTGCTTTCATCTGTCCTTTTTCATCCTGACTTTCTTGTCTTAAATAAGGGCCATCCCAGGGATACATTCTTCTTTCTTTAAGAAGTTCGCCATCAGATTCACCAATAAGACCTAATGCTGCATATTCCCATTCAGCCTCAGTAGGAAGACGATAGTTAGGTAATAACAATCCGTTTTCCCAACGTATTTTTTCTTCTTTCTCGCCGGGTACTCCCTCATAGTCACCCGATAAATATGCTTCTGTTGTAAAAACTCCACGACCTTGCTGAGTTGAGTCAAGAGTCAAATAACCATTGTCAATCAACAAGTACTCATTAACACGGTCAGTTCTCCACTTACAATATTCGCCTGCCTGTTCCCAACTAACACCAACAACTGGATAGCTACTGTACGAGGGATGGCGCAGGTAATTATTCACATAAGGCTCGTTATAGGCAAGTGGACTCCGCCAAACCAATGTGTCAGGAGTCGCTAATCCTTGCTTATTTGAATTCGGATAAACAGTACCTAACCATGCAAGATACTGTCTGTAATCGTAATTGGTAACCTCAGTCTCGTCCATATAAAATGAAGCCACAGTTACCCTTCGCGGAATATTATCCCAGTCGCCCATTACATCTTCGTCAATGCGGCCCATAATAAATGTACCTCCTTGAACGAAAACTAATCCGGGACCGGTTTCTTGTTCTAAATACTCCGGATCGTCAAAACCGAATACTTCCATATCATTAACGTTCCAACCAATAGTTCGGGAGGATTGACCTGAACGATTTTGTACTGATTGTGATTGACAGCCGATCAGACTAATCATCAATAATATAAACCAAAAAGATAATTGTCTCATTTTTCAAAATATTATTATCCGTTTTGCAACAAATATAATTAAAATGATTTAATACTTATTGCATTGAGAATGTTTCTTTATTATTGCATAATTTTTTAAACAATAAAGGACTTACACATCTTATATAGTGCATTGATTGTAAACTAAATCTATAAACGCAAAAGATGTGAATGTTATTTTACAGAACTAAAATAAAAGTAATTAATAATATTACTAAACGGATTCCGTTTATACTGTAGAAACGTTACAATGATATGAAATATTTTTCAATATTTATAATTTTATTCATTTGCTTGCCAACACTCAACAAGGCACAAAACACATACGCTGATCAATCTGTCCTAAATCAGGGCAAATGGATCAAAGTTGCCACGTTTGATAAGGGAATGTACAAAATTACATACCAGCAATTAAACTCTTGGGGAATTAATAATCCCGATGAAATTGCAATATTTAGCAATGGTGGACATATTCTTCCTGAATATAATAATGAATATTATCCTGACGACCTTGAACAACTAAATGTTATACATAAACAAGACCAGAATAACAACGATTGTGTATTTTTCTATTCTACCGGCAATGTAAAATGGCAATACAATAATGTTACCCAATTGTACGAACACACATCAAATTTATACACAAATAAAACATACTTCTTTATTACGGATGAACATACAAGCAAATCAGGCCCCCCTCAGATTAGAAATTCACTTGATGAAATACCTTCTGATACTATAGCCTCATACAACCAATACAAACTATACAAAGAACAATTAATAAACATTCAGCAATCAGGGAAAATATGGTATACAGACCGTATTTTGAACAATAACTCAATGGAGGTTGATTTTAGCTTTCCCAATGCTACTGACAATAATGCAACTATAACAATATCCGGAACAGCTTCATCTAATGCTACTTCGCAATTAAATATATGGGTTAACAACACAACAATCCCATCGTTAACTTTTAGTAGTTCATCTATAGACTATGCACAACCGAAATCAAAAACTTATTCGGTGGAAACTCCAACAGAGATGTCTATAAAATTGACCTATCAATCTAAAACCAACACTAGTGGTGATTCATGGCTTGAATACATAAGAGCCCAACGCATTTCAAACCTTAAATTCACTGGCGAACAATTTCAATTTAGAAATATTGAAACCCGAAACCATCGAATTGTTCGTTTTAATATAGAAACAAACATTGCCAACCCTATAATACTAGACATAACAGACCCCCTGTCACCAACAGAAATCAAATACAAAAGCCATGAAAATGGAATTTATTTTATTGATGAAGGAGTAGAGATTAAAGAATACATAATTTTCAACCCAACAAATACTAACATCTCCCTGCCTTCTTTTATTGAAGATATTGAAAACCAAAACATACACGGGCTACCCCTCTACAATATGGTTATTATAACCCATCCCGATTTTATCTCACAATCTGAAGAATTAGCAGTATTTCATCGTGAACATGACCAACTAAAAGTATTGGTTATTGAAACACCTCAAATATACAACGAATTCTCTTCAGGATCACCTGATCCTTCCGGCATAAAAAACATGTTGCGCATGTTTTATAATCGTGGCAAAGGAACAGGTACACCCCTTGAATATGCACTTCTTATGGGAGATGGCTCGTACAATAATAATGAAAGCCTCACGAATACCGATCTTAGTTTTATACCAACTTACCAAACTTTATTTATGAGCCATGGCGAAACTATTACCTCTGACGATTACTATGCATTACTCGATGAAAATGAAGGCTATATTAATGGCTACATTGATATTGGGATTGGCCGCATACCTTGCAGCACAAAAAATGAAGCCGAGATTGTAGTTGATAAAACCATTAATTACACATCGGTCGAAAATATGGGCAATTGGCGGAATGTAATTTCTTTTTGGGCCGACGATGAAGATAGCAACAGGCACATGAGCGATACAGAGTCACTCATCGACATTGTAAAGGAAAATTATACAGGGTTTTATATCGACAAAATATATTTTGACTCGTTCAATCAAATTTCATCATCAGGCGGCGATCAATACCCTGCCGCTACCGAAGCCATTAACCGGCAGGTTAACGAGGGAGCACTTATCCTAAATTATGTGGGACATGCAGATAATGTTTCACTTGCACACGAAGATGTATTGATGAAAAATAACATCCGAACCTGGAGCAACCAAAATAAACTCCCGGTTTTTGTAACAGCCACTTGTGAGTTTAGCCGTTTCGACCACAGCACCATGTCAGCCGGAGAAGAAATATTATTTACTCCTTATGGTGGAGGGGTTGCATTGTTCTCAACTACCCGACTTGTTTATTCGGGTAGTAATTTCAGATTAAGCAAAAACTTTTATGCCAATGCTTTTAAACAAGACTCAACAGGGCAAAACCTGCGCATGGGCGATATTATGCGCCTTGCAAAAAACCAAACACAATACGACGGTGGCAATAAACGTAGTTTTACCTTACTGGGTGACCCGGCTCTAAGACTGGCTTTCCCGAAGTACAAAGTGCAGACAAAATCAATCAATGGCATTCAAGAATCTGACTCCATCCGTGTTGGAGCTATGGAGAAAGTAACCATTGAAGGAGAAGTAAGCGATAACCTTGGCAACCTTTTGACAAACTACAATGGCAAAACAGCCATAACCATTTACGACAAATCGCTGGAGACCCAAACCATGGCAAACGACGGAGGTAATGCCTTCAAATTTGACGTACAGAACAACATAATTTATAAGGGAACCGCTTCCGTAGAAAAAGGCGAATTTTCATTCTCCTTTGTTGTGCCAAAAGACATCGCATATAACATTGACAATGGTGAAATATACTATTACACTTACAACGACTCGGTAGATGGAAATGGAGCATGCAGTAAAATTGTTATAGGGGGATCAAGTGAAAATCCTGTTATCGACAACGCCCCTCCTAACATCAGTCTATATATGAATAATGAAAATTTTAATCCCTACGGACAGGTATCGACAAGTGCCCTTTTAATTGCAAAAATATATGATGAAAGTGGCATCAATACTGCAGGAACAGGAATTGGGCATGACCTGACAGCTGTCATTGATGATGAAAATATATCTCAAATTATACTCAACGATTATTATCAGTCTGAACTTGACACATATCAAGAAGGCACAATTTTATATCCACTAAACAATCTTGATCCGGGCGAACACAAAATAACCGTAAAGGTATGGGATGTACAAAATAATTCCACCTCAACAGATATCTATTTCACTGTGGCCGATGACTTTACAATTACCTCGATGAGAAATGCACCGAACCCTGTTAGTTTTTATACCGATTTCATAATAGAACATAACCTGCCGGGGCAATCTTTCGATGTTTTAGTAGAAATATTCACCCTCAATGGCCAAAAAATTCATGAAAGCACTCAAACTGCAAGCTCAAGCGGCACTATTGAAAATACCATAGGATGGGATATCACTGACTCGTCACATACCGTACCCGACCGCTCTATTTTAATTTATCGTTTAACATTAGCAAACCAAGAAGGATTGAAAGCCACAGGCACAGGAAAAATGATTACAAAATATTAGCCAAACAATAAACGGTAATTCAATCCGTTATTTTATTTTTGAAACATATTTTATAAAAACAGCATAATTCAAGATGATGAAGCGCACATTAACAACAGCAATTGTATTCTTATTAGCACTAACATTTACAAAAGCACAAGATGAATCTGGAGCAGGACCCGTTAGCTCGGCTGCCCCATTCTTAACCATTACAACCGATTCCCGGTCCGGGGCACTTGGAAACACAGGAGCCGCCACTATTCCCGATATTGCATCACAAGCTAACAACCCGTCAAAATATGCTTTTATTGAAAGCACGAGTGGGATTTCAATCTCGTATACACCATGGCTTAAAAACATTGGTGTAAGCGATATGAACATAACCCATCTTTTCGGGTACCATAAGTTAGACGAACTGCAAACACTTTCGGCCAGTTTGCGTTACTTCAACCTTGGAGAATTTGTGTTTTACACACCACAAGGACTACCTGATGGGGGTAGTAATCCAAACGAGTTTGCTGTTGACTTAGGGTATGCATTAAAACTAACCGAAAACTGGTCGGGCTCTGTTGCCTTACGATATATCATGTCAGACATCTACCAAAATATTGGCACGTCACAAGCAGGCATGAACAGCAACCTCAAAGCGGGCCATGCTTTCGCTTCTGATGTCTCATTTTATTATAACAATTCATTTTACAGAGCCCGAAAAGAATCAAACATCGCTTTTGGTTTAAACATATCTAACATCGGATCAAAAATATCATACGATGGTGGTGCCCGTAAAGATTTTATACCTACTAACTTAAAAATTGGTGGCGCTTACACAACCGAGATCGATCAATATAATAAAATATCAGTTTCACTTGATTTCGACAAACTCCTTGTTCCATCATACCTCGAATCGGATATGCCCAAGTATGATGAAACCGACCCCTATCTGCAAAAAGTAGGGCCAATCGAAGGTATTTTCCGTTCGTTCACTGATGCCCCTAACGGCTTCAAAGAGGAAATCCATGAAGTTATCGCATCTGCCGGTGTTGAGTATTGGTACAACAATCAATTCGCCCTTCGAGGCGGGTATTCTCACGAATCGGGCGGGACTGACACAAACGACTGGCGTTTTAAAGGTGGCCGTAAGTATTTGACATTTGGTGCCGGACTAAAAATGAATGTTTTTGTTTTTGATTTCTCTTACATGATTTCGGTAGGAAATGAAAACAACGCATTAAGTAACACACTCCGGTTTACGCTGGGCTACGACTTAGACAATTTTAGAAGGCAAGGCCAAAGAAGATAATTATAATGAACTTCAGAATAGGACACGGATATGATGTACACGCCCTGGCCAAAGGCGAATCGCTTTGGCTGGGCGGCATCAAAATTGAACATGAAAAAGGCACAGTTGCCCATTCCGACGGAGACGTGCTTATTCATGCCATCTGTGATGCATTACTGGGAGCTTTGGCATTGGGCGATATTGGAAAACACTTCCCTGATACTAATGACGAATACAAAAACGTTGACAGTAAAATACTCTTAAAAAAATGCAATAACCTGATAAACGAACACGGTTATCAGGTTATAAATATCGACACAACCATTTGCGCACAACGCCCCAAACTCAGAATCCACATCGATAAAATGAGAGAAGTAATGTCCGAAATACTAGTTATTAATATTGATCAGGTTTCAATAAAAGCCACAACAACTGAAAAACTGGGATTCGTAGGCCGGGAAGAAGGCATATCGGCTTATGCTGTTACACTACTTGAAAAAACAACTTAGCGATCGGCAACAAATTACTGTTTATTTCTTCTTTTCAATAAAGTAGAAATAGGGAGGTGGTCAGAGTATTCAACCTTATACCGCTGATAATTAAACCCTTCAAAATAGTCGGAATAAAAAATATAATCAATCCGGAAAGGTGGAAGTTTTCCTCTGTATGTATTTGAAATTCCACTTCCCGACTCCACAAAAGCATCAATCAGCCCATCACCAACTACATTATACGTATAAGAAAGTGGTGTGTCATTAAAGTCGCCACAAACAATAACAGGGTATTTGCATTCATTAATATGAGAGGACAGCTCATTGGCTTGCCTGGCTCGTTTTATATAAGCATCGCGCATTTTCCAGCCAATAAGTTTCATTTCTTCAATCTTTTGACCTTCAAACCCCAGGGAATCAATCACAGAATATTCATTGGTTTTAATTCCAAACGACTGCAAATGACAATTGTACACCCGAATAGTATCGGTATCAATTAAAATATCAGTAAACATTATCATATTGCCACTGTCCTCGAAACGTATCTCGCCCATGTTTACAATTGGATATTTTGTAAATGTTACCGGCCCATTCCACTCACCCTGATGCGCTAACTGGCAATGATTTATATTGGGAAGCCTGTCTTTCAGTTTTATCGGATTCAATTCACCAGTACGTTGTAGCTTTGTTTCCTGTAAGCAAATTATATCAGCTTCCTGACTTGCAATAAAATCAATAACATTGAAATCGGGTTTGTCATTTTCTAAGTAAGAATAAAAATGGTGAACATTAAATGACAATATTTTTACACCATCATTCCCCTCATAAACCTGCTTTGATGTCAATTGTATATAATTCGTATGATTATTAATGCCAATAAAAATCACAAGGAATGATAACAAAGCATACTTCCATTTTACAAATGCCCAGAAAATAATAAAAAAAATATTAGCTGCCAACATGTAAGGATAAGTAAGGCCTAAAAATACAGGATACCATATTTGCTCCGGGCTGACTGAAGATACCAGATAGGAACCTACAAGTAGCAAGGAAAAAATAATATTCAATAACAACAAGCTAAATTTTATAATGTCTTTCAATAAACTACGTTTTAGTTACTAATTATTGCCAAATATACAAACACAACAAAATTAAATAGGCGTGTTCAGTATTTTTTGCGAAATTTGCAAAAAATATTTTTATGAAAAGAAGAAGTAGTCAAAATAAAACAGGCCGCAGGGGACGTGCAGATCAAAATAAACGTCAACGTTTTGATAAGAAACACAATAGCGAACCACAGAAACCACATACCGACACAAAATCAACAAAAAGAACTACACCTCCGATAAAAAAAGGAATTCTACCCGGAGAATCCATCCGACTGAACCGATACCTGGCCAATTCAGGAGTATGTTCTCGCCGGGAAGCCGATAAGTTTATTTCGTCAGGCTGCGTTACGGTAAATGGCAAAACCGCATCTGAACTGGGCACAAAAGTAACCTTAAGCGATGAAGTAAAATTTAATGGCGAAACCCTCAACCCGCAACGCAAAGTTTACCTTCTCCTCAACAAACCCAAAGGTTTTGTAACCACAACCGACGATCCGCAGGAACGCAAAACCGTTATGGATTTGGTTAATAAAGCATGCTCCGAGCGCATCTATCCGGTAGGCCGACTTGACAAGGAGACTTCTGGCGTGCTATTTTTCACTAACGATGGCGATTTATCGAAAAAACTCACCCACCCCAGCAACCAAAAGAAAAAAATATACCATGTTTTTCTTGATAAACCCTTAATAAAAAATCACTTACTAGAAATAGCAAAAGGCATAGAACTGGAAGATGGATTTATTTCAGCCGACAGCATCAACTATTCAAATGAAGACGATAAACGAGAAATTGGTATTGAGATTCATTCAGGACACAACCGGATTGTACGACGCATCTTTTCACATTTCGGATACGAGGTGAAAAAGTTAGACCGTGTGTACTTTGCCGGACTTACAAAAAAGAACCTCTCGCGTGGGAAATGGCGCTTTCTTACCCAAACAGAAGTAAATCAATTAAAAATGCAATAAATAATCTGTAATTAATCTTAACCCTAAAAGACTTATTAATGTACAATGAGGCCTTCTTAAATATAATTACTGAAAATCAGGGGCTTATACACAAAGTATGTGGCATTTATTGCGATACCTCAGAAGATCGGGAGGATTTGTTTCAGGAAATAGTAGCCCAACTATGGAGGGCTTTTCCAACATTCAGGTCTGAATCAAAAATATCGACATGGATGTACCGGGTTTCACTGAACACCGCAATAACCCATTTCAAGAAGGATAAAAGAAGACCCGATCAAGATAAGTTGGATCAAAACCGGGTGCAAGTCCCGGATATTGAATACGACACAACGTATGAAGAAAACCTGAAGCTATTGCACAAGGCCATTGAAGAATTGACAGGAGTGGAGAAATCGATTATCCTGCTTTATCTTGAAGAAAAAAAATATGAGGAGATAGCAGAAATTGTAGGGATTACACAGAATTACGTGCGGGTAAAAATGAACCGCATTAAAGCGAAACTGAAAAAATTGTTGGGGGATTAAGAATGGAACTGGATAAATTAAAAACGGCCTGGGATAAGGTTTCGTCGGGCAACGAAAACAGATACTCTGAAGAGCAGGTTGAAAAACTGCTCAAAAAACGCACAAAAGATATTACCGGAAATATTAAAAGAAACATTTATATTGGTTTAGGCATTGTTCTGGCTTATGTTACAATAAGCATCATTGCCAGTTTATACACAAGTCCCCTACTCGATAACTTCATCGGAAAAAACAATTCAGAATTGGTTGTTTTTTGGGGCTCAATAGTCGACACAATAATTTACATTTTAATAATTGGATCGTTAATTGCATTTTGGACAAAATTCAACAAACTTCAAAATCATTATAACCGAAATGCAAGTCTCGAACAAAATATTT